>NZ_JAMXEX010000042.1 GCF_025370775.1 Ancylothrix sp. D3o
CTATCGACTATGGGCTGGAGAAAAGCCGATTGGATACTAAACTTCAAGAGGTCGTTACCTTTACCAAAAAATTGTTAAACACGACCTTATTGAGGGAAAATTTACAACAATATTCAATACTGGATAGCTTATCTGTGGCTGGCCACCCAAACCCCACTAAGTATAAAGTTATACCCCAAGAATGGCAAAAATTACATGAGATAATTCATTGAGCCATTTTACATTTAATCAATATTCAAAACTTTACACACAAAATTATGAGTTTTACTAGAGCCCCAATTGAGTCGTGGGACCGGTGGGTTTTATGAGGCCGGTGATTTTTTGAGAGCCGAATGATGTCAGGGGGCCGGTGGACTTTATGAGGCCGGTGGAATTGGGAGAGCCAGTGGAATTCGCTTGTACTCTTGGATGGAGGTGGGACAGAGGGATATTTCGAGGCCGGTGGATCTGTTAGGGGCCGATGGATGTTCTGGGGCCGGTGGATTTTTAGTAGCCGGTGAAGGTAGCGATGTTGGTAGAATGCTCTGGGCCTGTGAAGCTAAAGAGGTCGGGGGACACCATATATGGCCGGTGAACGTAGACGAGCCGGTGTCACGCTAAGAAATTCTTCATTCTGGCGATCAGGATACCAGTGCGGCAAACCGTAGTTCGTTGGGTTCGGTAGTCCGCAAACTAATTTTTTCACCAAAGATATAATTGATTGATTAGTCAACATTAGAATGTAGGTTGACTTATGGTTGTCGTAATAGTAGAGGAAATAGATGGCGATTAATTACACACATAATCCTAATTTAGAAATTCAAAAATTGGTGGCATTATCACAGGATAATTATGCCAGCAAGTTTTACGCTCATCTAGTTAATTTGATTATGGATTTTGACTCGAAGTTGGATAATGAGCATGAAGTTGGGCTTATGCTCGTTAACTTTGGTCAAACAGTTGTTTTTTCACTGGAAGACATGAGGTACTGCGACCCCTCTTTAATATCTTTTATCGGTCACACTCAAGAGGGCCAACCTGTGGAGTTAATCCAGCACGTCAACCAAATTAGCATTCTCTTGATGAAGTTACCTCGTCAGTATCCGGCAGAACCTAAAAGACCATTTGGTTTCCAGCTAGAAGAAACGAAGTGATGAGATTTCTCGCTTTTATTAAATAACCACTCTCTGAGATTTCTACACTTTTCTCGCACGGGAATTAATATCAACTAACACACGACAGTCAAAGCTATTTCTGTGACCATTCTTTAGATCCAATTCCGTGCTCGTGTTTATCAATTACCTGCCGGTGGCTACAAAGTCGATGGGATTGGGGTCATGGGTGCGGTGGAGCGCGACCTGAACTGGTCATTTGGTAAGAAAGGCTGACCCAAAGCGGGCGATTCATACTGCCAAAGCTCCCAGAAAATACCAAAAATAGTATTACCGCAATACCCACCTGCTCTAATCAACATTTCCTAGACAAATACATACCACTGTCCTTTAAATTAACTTCAAAAAAATGCCATACGTCTCTGGCCCCTTTTAATCAGACAAACAAAGCAACTTAAGAATCAGCTACAAAACCATCTTTCCTCTCTGGCAGCGGTGGATCTCATAGACCCAGTTTTTGTACAAGAGACAGGAGATTTCGGGTGTCGATGGAAAGGAATATCAGCTAATAATCGTTGTAGAATAACTGTGCTGCACCAGTCCCTTCCCCGATTGCATTGTACCATTCAACTTAAAAAGATCGCCCGATATTGCAGGTTGGGTTAAAGGATCCAACTTGATACTTATCTGAAAATTTGAGATAATATTATGTCTGTAGTCTTTATCCTTAAACTGCAAAAAATAATCACCATACTGGACTACCAAGATTACTTTATCCAAAAGAGCCTAAAGGTTAAATTCTAATATGTATTTGCGGGAATGCTTAATTGAGAATGTTGGCCCCATTACTGAGCTTGATGTTTCAGTGGGGATAAATAAAGAAGGAAATCCTAAACCATTAATTTTGGTAGGTAAAAATGGAACAGGGAAAACTATTTTTTTAGCATATATCCTTGATGCCTTAGCAGAATTAGCAAAGAAGAAGTTTAGTGATATAACTATAGGGCAGCAGATTGGTCACAGCCCTTTTTTAAAAGTAAGTAGCCCGGGAGATATTCGCTCATTATCTGGAAGTAGCCTCAGCCTTTTGGAGTTCAGAGATGCTGAGGATAAGTTTTGCTATGTAGAAAGAGTTGGATTAATTAATCCACAGGATTATATTACAAAGCTAAAAGGTCGGTTTGAGGCAGTACAATCGTGGCCAGAAAATGAACCCTTCTATAAGGGAGTTACAGGAAACGAGAATAAGATAGAGACCTTTTTCGACAATGGGGCAGTCTGCTTCTTTCCATCCTCTCGCCATGAGCGACCCCATTGGTTAAATTTCAATGCTGTAGAAGATCAACAATTGTTTAGCAATAAGCAGCGATTCAGAGGAGTTCTCGGAAAACCATTGATCATTGAACGGGCTGGCGAAGATAATAGACAGTGGTTGATGGATGTTTTCCTTGATTCACTTGTCGATGGAAACTTTGTTGTGGGATCCCCTACCTGGGAAAGACTGATGCCACCCGTCTACTTTGAAGCGCAACCTTCCGATCTTTCAAATAAACGATTGCTCCAAGTAGGACGAAAAAATGTTGAAAAATTGCTTAGTTCAGTTTTAGAGGACGAAAAGGCTCAACTTATCTTAAATTACCGAAATGTAGGGCAGGGAAGAATTGCAATCCGTTTGGGAAATGGTGTTATTGTCCCATCACTCGCCCATCTCTCCGCAGGGCAGGCTTTACTTTTTAATTTATTTGCTACGATTGTTCGTTATGCAGATCGAACGGATATTCAAAAGAGTTTTAACTTAGATGAAATTACAGGAATTGTCTTAATTGATGAAATTGATGCTCATTTACACACAGATTTACAGTACGAAGTTATTCCTAAATTAGTTAAATTATTTCCAAAAGTCCAATTTATCATTACCTCCCATGCTCCACTTTTTTTACTAGGCATGGAGCGTGAATTTGGTGCTGATGGTATCCAGATATTGGAAATGCCCAAAGGTAAAAAAATTAGTACCGAACGATTTGAAGAGTTTTTGAAATCGTTTGATTTTTATCGTCAAACGCAAGTATTCGAGAATGCGGTTGAAGAGCAAATTTTAGCAGCATCTAAACCTCTAGTGCTAACAGAAGGACAGACAGATGTTATTTATATTAAAACTGCTTTGAAATTATTAGGACATACAGATATTTTAGAGCAATTAGAAATAGATGAAGTTGGTCAATCAGGAAAAGAAGGTTCAAAAGGTGGTGGTCATACTAATTTAGATTCTGCACGCAAGTTTTTAGAGAATAATCAAAAGCTCTTCTCTAGGCCGGTGTTGCTTCTTTATGATTGCGATACAAAGAAAGAGGATGAAGATGTTGGTTTACTGTCAATCCGTTGCGTACCTATAAATAAAGAGAATAGTAAAGTTACTAAAGGTATTGAAAATCTTTTGCCACTTGAATTGTTCGAGGGAGAAACATTTTATAAGAAGCGTATCAAAAAAAACGAGTATGGAGGAGAAAACATTATTAGTGAGTTTCGTAAACAGGATTTCTGCAAATGGGTTTGTGAAGAACGAGGGCGAAAAGAAGATTTTCTTCAATTTGAAAAGTTATTACTGCCAATTTTAAAAGAGTTGCTCTCTTCCACAATCCGTAAATTAGATGATGAGAAAAGTTAATAAATTGCTGATTTTTAAGGTATTATAAAGTTGACTAATACTAAAATTTTTCTAAGTTTAGTGAGTAGAGTCAGCGTCATCTAAAATTACAACTTATCCACTCCCCAATACTTTCTGAATCTCACCCATTAACCGCTCAAAAAGCGGATTACCCCAACTCATATACTGCAAACCCGGCCTCTCATCAAAGCACTCAGGATAAAACGTCACCGGCTCTCCTGAGTTTATGGTGTAAAATATAGACAATAATACATTTAGCGTTATGAGCTTCCATTTAGACTATCTATTAGACTTGCCTGGAGTCAGAGTTGAAACTTGTACTCAAATAGAGGGAAAAATTTTCTTAGAACTGAGCATTTTATCAGAAGGAATTGTTTGTCATCATTGTAACAATCCTACCGAAAAACTGCATCAAAATCGGCCAATCCTAGTAAGAGATTTGCCTGTTTTTGGTCGTCCTGTCTACTTAAAAATCCCCAGACGGCAGTTTTACTGTCCTGTTTGTCAACGTTATCCCACAGAAAGAATAGATTTTTTGAACGTTAAAAGACGGCATACTCAACGATACGAACAAAATATTTATGAGCGTGTAAAACAATCGAGCATGGAGCAAATTGGACGAGAAGAAGGACTGAGTTATGATGAAGTAAAAGGAATATTTGAGCAGGTAAATTCAATAAAAAAAAACTAAATTGGGGACAAGTTAAACGAATTTGTCTGGATGAAATAAGTATGCGAAAAGGACAAGGTGAATTGGTGACTGTTGTTAGTGACATCGCCGAAGGTAATTTAATTGAGATGATTGATTCTCATCGGTGTGAAGAAATCATTGAAGTCCTTATGTCGCAACCAATTGAGGTTCGAGAACAAGTTGAGGAAGTGAGTGTTGATATGTGGGGAGGATTCCCTAAAGTTATCAAAGAAGTATTCCCAAATGCCAAAGTTGTTATTGATCGTTTTCATGTAATGAAAGCGGTTAATAAAGACTTAAATAAGTTACGGAGAGCAGCCGGAATAACAGATAGACACAGTAAATATTTATTATTAAGTAATCGGGAGAATTTGAATCAAGAGCAAATTGATAAATTAGAATTGATTCTAAAAAAATCCGAATGTTTACGAATTGCCTACAAGATGAAAGAAAAATTTAGAGAAATATATGAGACTAATTTGACAGTCGAAAAAGCGGCGAACAAAATCAAAGAATGGCTAAATTATGCCCAAGTATTTTTCAGAGAATCTGCATCAACAATTGAGAATCATTTTGAGGGTATTTGCAACTACTTTCTGCATCGCACCACAAGTGGAGTCATGGAAGGAATTAACAATCGAATTAAGTTGATAATGCGCTGCGGGTATGGTTTCACTAATTTTAATAATTTTAGGAATCGCGTATTAGCTTGCTTCTCTGATTAGATAAACTTATAACCATAAGTTCAGGAGAGCCTTCGTAACTTCTGAGCAATATTCTGCTATTATGTTGATTGAGAAATATTCTTCCATTACGCCGAGCGACGGGCTGCTATCAAACACTTTGATGAAGCTAATATCGATGTTCTCGTTGTAATACCAGGCATCCGTATCAGACTCGCTGAGTTGTTTGGCTCGTTCTTCAGGAGTCTTGCCTTCAATAATAAAGCGGATTTCTTTCTTCTCTTTTGTCTTCACATCCTCTAGACTGACCTTTTTCAAGGGAGATGAACTTCGTTTATTGGAGCTTGGGTCGCGTTTAGGCAGTTCCAATGGATCGTGCAACAAGGCCACGAAGTAATAGTTCTCTAATGGTGGCTTATAGTTGTTCACTACATAGGTCATTGTGATGTAGCGTATTTTTTTGTCGTTCTCATCAAAGTAGTGTTCTATCACTATCTGGCGATATTCGTCTTTGGCCTTCTCATCGCAGTTGTACAGTGGCGTGCCCAATTCATTCTTCGTGGGGGCAGAAGAACGGCTTACCCCATCATCTAAGTACATAGTGTAACGCGGTTTGTGCAACCTTTTGTAGAGATCGGCGTCAGTCTGGTGATTAGTCTCACCAGGATAGATATTAATGGTGATCGGATTGGGCTTTCCTTGGGCGTTGAGTTCTCCTACATATTGTTCGACCTGAATAGTTGGAATAACTGCACCCATTCGCACATATATGGGAACGATAAAGCCAATGTGGTCGGGGTTGGCATCGAGATGGGCATCGAAAAAGCGCACGGTCGTGCCGCCTTTAACGGCAGGAGCGAGTGGCTTTTTGTTATCCATAAAGCAATACCAGTTACTACCTGCTGGGAGATAGACATCGCGTTTGCCGTGGCTGTTGAGGTTCGATTGCGGCTCCAGAACGGGAGCGATAAGGAGATCCTGCCCTACAAAGAACTGGTTGTCGAGGAAGGCGATTTTGTCATTGTAGAGCGCTTTATCATACGGCTCGTTCAGGAACATCGGTCGGCAGATCGGCATCCCGTTCAGCGTGTTTTCAAACATAGCGTCGTAGAAAAGCTGGAGCAGCCGATAGCGCAATTCGATGTAATACTTACAAATCGGCAGTACCATCCGGTATTGATCTTGCGGTTCTGGCAGATTGCCGCCCCGATAGTCCTCAAACCATTTTTCATACATAAATGGTTCTTGGAAATCTTTCTGCCCTTTCCGAATATAATGATTTCGGAACCAAGGCAAGAAGGCTCCAGCCACAGTCCAGCGCATTAGCAGTTCCGGACCGACCCAGTGTTGGCCGTCTTCAGCTTCAAAGCCACCAATATCCTGACCGCATATCGACATTCCGCACATCCCTAGTGACAGAACTTGCGATACGTTCATCCTGAGAAAATCCCAAGACGAACTGTTGTCGCCCGTCCATAATCCGGAAAAGCGATGCATTCCTGTGAAACTTCCTCGCCCAATGATGAAGTTCCGCTTATTTTCTCGTCCAGGAAGATTGTTAAGACCGTGGTAAGTAGCTTTGTGGAGGTTATAGGAAAATAAATTCCAGACCTTAAGCGCTGGGGTTTTGCGGGAATCTGCCTCGGCAGCGTCTTGAACATCTGAGAAAAAATCGTCAGTTACCAGTAACCTGAAAGGAAAGCCTTTCATATCCCCACGCCAAGGAGCGATAGCTGGTGTCGTCATGTCCTGCCACACAAATTCCAGCCCCATCTCGAAGAGATATTTATACTGTTCGCCCCACCATTTACGCACGTCAAGTCGTCCTAAATCGGGGTAATGACCAGTCGTCCCCCGGTCTCCTCCGTAGTACACTTGACCAATGTAAGGCTTACCACTATTAAAGTTTTCTAGGTCTGGCAAAGGTTTGATTTGATTGGATCCCCCCTCATAATAATGGCTTTGTTTGCCATCTGGGTTGTTTGGATCGGAACGGCGATCGAGGATAAAATATCCCTTTTCCAATCCCTCTTTGTACGTTTGATAGTTTGCAGCTTGATTGCTAATAATAGGCGTGATGTTCGTGCTACACTTCACTCCTTTTGACCGCAGATAATAAAACATTTCCTTGGCATCGCTGAACACATTATTAGGTTCTTTGGGTTCCTTTGGAAAATTGTCATTGATAGTGAATGTTTGATAACTATTCTGTATATCTACATCCACATGCAGACCATCGAGCGGAATATTGTACTGTCGATACTTATCAACGGCCCATTTCAGCGCTCCTCCATTTTCATACCCATAGCATCCTTGGTGATATCCCAACACATATCGGGGTTTTAGGTGACAACGACCTACAATGGAAGTAAAACCCTTTATCACATCGCTACATGAATCACCAAGGAAAAAATAATAGTCAAGGTCGCCGAAGCGAGTACCAAAAATATAGCGACTGGAATCCAGGAAGCTGATATCAACCAACACCTGAGCGGGATTGTCAATGTAGAGACCATAGATGCTATGTTTGTCAGAGTCAGAAACGCCATTTACTTCCAAAAAGAACGGATCTGAGTGGTAGAGAGGTTCTCGATCGTCTAAAGGTCCGATATTATAGACCTGTTTGTAGCGCATATTATCATAGTTGAAAAAGTTGACTTGCGTCCCATTCTTATAGAGTCCCTTACTACCTTGTTCGCCAAAACCAATATACTTTGCTGTTGCTGGCTTGCTGACAGCCTGTATGATGGCATAATCCTCTTTCTCGACTCCATGATAAGTGTAATATATGCCCGTTTCTGCAGTTTGCCAAACTCTAAATTCTTGTTGAGAACTGAAATTGAACTTGTCAGAGTAATTGAAGACCTCGATTTGGAAGGGATAGTAAGTGACAACTACTTTCATCCAATCCTTGAAAACAGTCATGTCGGGCTCGTCAGGTGACGCAGAATTGAACCCAACCTTCGTCAGCACGATAGCCTGTTTGGAGTCTATATCTGTGTATTCGATTTTAATCTCTTTAACATTCTCTTCCTTTTCACTTAGTAGGGTATTGGCTAATTCTTCTGAACGATCGTGGGCTACAGAAGGACTATTTAAGGAAGTATAATCAGCGGCGACTTTTCCCGGATTAAAGCGAACCCTGAATATATCTTTCTGGAAAAATTGAATGAGCATTTCCGGGTTTTTACCCTGCTCTGTTGTCTCGAATTTTAGAGTTAACGTTTTAGTTCCCTCATTGAAAGATGAGGAAATTACTCGTTCAATTTTTTGCCAATTTTCGTACTCCGCAAAAAACTCTTCTACGGTAACAAATCTGTAAGCGGATTGAGAACTGAGGATGGACATAACGAATTTTTTCCAATAAACAACGGTTTGCAATGTTAACTGAAAGATTCCAACATGAATATCCACCTTTGGCTGATACGAAGTGGATAATACCAGCTTGCAACACTGAAATAATTAACCGCAGCGAGGGCTATCAAGCGCTACTTAGAAGTTCCGCTAGCATAGACTTGCTTGGTTTGAGTTTCTTGTGTGGGATGATATTCAATCGCTAACCAAATACAGTCTGTATCAGCATAGTATTGATGCCAAGGATAGACATATTTTTGATTTTCCTGAACCTGGCAAAATGGGACAGATGTAGTATACCCCGGACTCATCAACATATCTTCGTAGAGAGAGTCAAATGCTTTAACTTTAAATTTCTGCATTCTTCCCTGACCAAAGATTTGGGTATGAATCTCGATAAAGTCATGCTGGTTATGGATGGCACAGTCAGAATTAGAAGGAGCAAACCATAAGTTTACCTTGACGGTAAACCTTTCTTTTTGCTGGGGCGTACTTGATTGCCTTGTCATCAAATACGGATCGAGTTCTACGACTCCCGCCTCGTCTTGCGGTGACTTCCAGAGCGGTGTATCTTTGGGAAAGTCCTTAATGATGTTCCCTAATAGATCCCACTCTGGCTCAAAGATAATCTTGCCGATGTTGTTGGTCTCTACCACTTCAAGCAAGAGTAAGGATTCTGCTTTTTGGATGATAGTCTCTTTGAGAATAGTGGATGAAAAAGGAGGAATAATGCTGGTGTGAGTTTCGCTTAAGTAAGCATCTGAAGCTTGGGGATTGAGAGCGATAGTACGGTTTTGAATGGGATAGTTTTCGACGTTTTCCACATACTTGGCATCTATGTAAGTACCGGAAAAGTTAAGTCGTTTTACTTGGTTAGCTTGCATCCGTTTTTGAGGAAGAATTAAAGAACTCGTTGACTAAGCTCTAACTGAAGTATTAGGGCGGTCGCTGGCTTAAATACCCTTGTGCGAAGCAAAGTCGTTGTAATAAACCACGATGGATGGATTGTCGGCACAATAATATCCAGCCACAGAATAACCGATAGCGGCTCATAATTGAACATTTTTTTCTCTCAAGAGAGTATGTTCTCAATAAGCAGAAGTTTTTTCTACAGGGGTCAAGTCCCTAAAACAAGAGCCTGTAATGCTTTGGGGGCGACAAGCGCCCCCTGAAGCGAAATTCTTTATTTTTTATTGTCAATCGGTTCTAACTCTTGAGATTTACTCTCACTCAAAGTTATCGCCTGAGCCAAACTACTTTTCGTCAGTTGTAAAAAAAATTGAGAGGTTAACCAATCCGACCTTGATTGAGTTAGTAAATAAAGCACAGTAGCAGTACAACAAGGACAAATCGACAGGTCAATAGGCAGCATACGTTACAGCCTCTATCTTGCAAAAATGTATGGCGTTGCTGATCTTGAAGCAAAAGTGGATTTAACTCTTACATCAATAGTGCCTTAGTAAAAGCAAAAGTCTGCAAAAGTGTTAATATGGTCGATACGATCTAGAATTGATCTTGTTTTTGAACACCTACCATTTTGGGGTCTGTTATAGTTTGATTCATTTTGGGGTTTATTATAGTTTGATTGTAGAACACAACTATTTTTGGATCAACATCTTCATAGTACTTTTTAACAGAATAGCCAATAGTTGCAAAGTCCAATTTATTATCTCCATTGAAGTCGTCAACAGCAATTCTAGCAGCAGATTCTGTGGAAACTTGCCATTTTAAAAAGAGTCCTTTACTGGCATCAACTGCCTTATAATAAAACACCCCTCGATAAGGTTTAGGTCCACGTAATGCAACTAAAAACTCATCATTTCCATCACCATCAAAGTCTGCAGCATATATATGATGCCCAGTACCTTCACCATGTTCAGCGTTAGGTTTTCCATAGACATCGAGTACACGGCGATGCCAACTAGCTTCTGTAGGGTTACTTTTACCTTCTTCATCTTTGTAATAGACTGCAATTGTACTGCCATGAAAAGGTTCAACGGCTGCTGCATAGGCAAAAGGATCATTGCCAATTCGTCCAATTTCTGGATTACCGCTACCTTTAAAATGATATTCAGTTTCTTGGAAAATGGACTTTTCACCAGTTCCAAGCAGTACTCGCTTCCATTTTTTAAACGTTTGATCGTAGTACAGCCAAGTAACTCCTTCGTCAGAAGCTAGTACCACCGAGTCTAATTCGGAATTGGGGATTAATCCCTTCTTAACCTGAACACCGTGAACAAATCGGAAATGTTGATTATCAATAATAGATTCATCCCAAGAATCTGCTCCTTCAATATCTTTGGGTTGAGTGTATAAAGGGATTGTTAATACATCTTGAACTCCATACTGAGATACAATTGGTAATCCTAAAATTTGCCATCGATCAGTTCGGGTAAAGTGACCAACTCGTAAGCGATGCATTCCGACTTGTCTGCCAACATAATGCTTCTTCCAACGAGATTCAGCATTATCTGCATTTCCGGGGTTTTCTAGCCAAGCAATCTTTCCTCCTTCTGGATTAGGATCATCAATTCTCCCACCAGAACCATAGAGTTCATAACAAAAAACATAATCAGGGAAGCCATCATTATTGATATCTTGTGTATCTGCACCTACAGGCATTGTAATTTTATCTTGCATCAAGTGACGTTCCCACTTTGGATTTTCATACCAGTAAAGTTCTCCAGAACTTAATCCATGACCAACTAAATCGGGCTGAGAATCCTGATTTACATCAACAGACTCAATCCAATAACCTTCTCGTAAATTGTTAGCTACTGTTTCAGCTTTGAAAATTGGTTCAGAGTAAAAAGAATCTGCTAATGCTGTAGTACAAGAACATAGTAAAACGAATCCAATAAGGCTTAGGGCGAGTAAATTGATTTTCAAACATTTCAGCACGCGAAACTTTACAACAACCAAACAAATAGAATTTGACATGATCGTCTCTACTTTAATTAAATCAAATGGTCAATAGCTCAAAAAAAGTCGCATCTGTCCTTAGATTTAGTCTATAGGATGAAATTCATTTGCCATCCAAATACAGTCAGTATCAGCAGGGTGTGGTCAAAAGTAGTTGGTTGCAGCTGAGGTGGAGACGCGAGGACAAAAGGATGAGGAGAAATTTTCTGGGTATCACCAACGGGTTTTGACCACACCCGTATCAGCATAATACTGATGCCAAGGATAGAAAAACCTTCCTTCTTCATCAAGACTAGCAAAGGGAATATGGGAGTCCCCCGGACTCATTAGAACATCTTCGTAAAGGGTGTTAAAGTCATTGGAATGAAATTTTTGCATTGTCCCTGTGCCATAAATTTGCGTGTGAACCTTTGGTACTAATTATAAAATTTATTTTTGGGATGACAATAAAATTTATACTCTTTTAATATTTTAATATTTTAATATTACTTTACTTCCTTCCCGCCAGAAGATTTTGTATTTGGGGCTATCCATTTATCGGGAATAACTTAACAAAGTTAGCAAAAGAACTTAACAATTTTAGCGGTGGAAAAGCTTAATTTCTGGTTAAAAAAGCGCAGGAAAAGAAGTCTTGGGCCAAGATTAGTTACAAAAGTTGTCGAATAACCTATCCATTAATCGCAAATTTCGTAACAAAGCTTGCAAAAGAACTTAACAATTTTAGCGGTGGAAAAGCGCAATTTCTGGTTAAAAGAGTGGAGAGAAAGAAGAATTGGGCCAGGATTGGTTACTGTCGCGTACTACGATATGTGGGTTCTTACGCAAATTTGGTGAAGAGAAGCAATAAGGCAGAAGCTATAGTTGGTAAGGATTAAAGGGATGTAGTACCCTTTAGGAAGAAAAAGTAGAACTAGCCCGTTGAGGCAGCATTTTTGGAAAATTGGCACTCAGATTACCAGATAGAAACAGCCAGGAGAAAAGCTTGCCGGATGTAGTACAGACTAGAGAAGGAAAAACCATCCTATCCGTGTTCGCAAAAAAGTAAAAAAATAGATAAATAAGAAAAACTATCAATAAACATTCAACAGAACAACAGAAAACGACGTTGGAGTAAAGGTAAACCAGCGCGGCCATACATTAGACCTATGAGCGAAAGTCTCCATTATTAACAAATTTTAGGCAACAAAGCTCATAATTATAAATACCTGCTATCAAATTTAAGCGTAATAAAAATCTTTCTCTTCTATTTCTATAGCGGGATGAAATTATTTTAAAAATCTTCAGGTCACGATTAACGTGTTCAATAATAATTCTCAATGACGACATTTTTCTATTTTCTATTTTCTGCTCTTGGGATAAATTTTGACCTTTTTTATTCTTGTGAGGAGTTTGGCTCTTTTTATGAATTTTTATAATTCCTTGATATCCTTTATCTGCTGGACATTTTACATCTTTATTTATCTTGATTTTGGTTATTTTAAAGATTTTAAAATCATGTTCTTTCCCCTTTGCTACAGCAGTGCAGACAATTAACTGGTTTTTTTGCTCCACTATTATTTGAGATTTTAATGTATGCTTCCTTTTCTTACCGCTGTAAAACTCTTTTTGTTGTTTTTGGACGTTCAATGGGAGTTTATGTGACATCAACTACTACTATTTCCCAGTCTAACTCTTGGTTTAATAAAGCTTTTTTTCCAGGTAGTCTAAATAATTTAGATTCAATTAAATTTTTTTCTACTTTGGTAATTATCCGATAAACATTGGATTCATTTAATCCCCAGCTTCGGCCTATATGAAAAAAAGTCCTGTATTCTCTCAAATATTCTAGCGTCATTAAAATCTGGTTTTCTATAGACCTCTTGCAGCACCCTTATATCTACTAGAGAGGGGTTACATTTTTAATTTGTTACCCTTCTATAGTATGCCCATTATTTTTGTACTTATCACTGTTGTTTTGTAATTTTTCCGTAAAGATGAACCCACATTTTAGTGCTTCTTCTGCTTGGTTGGTAATGCTGCTAGTAGTAGCTGACAAAATAATTATAGCCTAGTGAATGGATTGAAAGCTAATATGCACTGTTTATTCGCTTCAGGGCAATTCATCAATCACTCCAACTCAAAGCAATTAAGCAAAAGGAATTGAGAACAAATTACCTCCCTCGGTATAAGGAAGCGCAGCAGTTTCATCAACAGGAATACCTGGAAAGTTTCGATTATTCATTTCAATCAGGTTTCCCACAGCAGAAATCGCCTTTAGCGCAAAATCATTCGCTAAACCCAAACTTTCTCCCACATTTCCTTCCCCTCCCAAAAAGCGGCGGATAACTGGATCTGAACTATTAACTGCCTCAGCTACATTTTCTGAGGTAAAACCCAGTTCTAACGCCTCATAAAGCGCATAAGTCACGCCAGAAACCACATCTTTCCACTGGGATTGATTCTCATCAACCACCATTGCTAAAGGTTCCTCACCCAAGACTTCCCGAAACGGCTGATGCTGGTCTCTTTGCTCTGGGGGTAAGGTCAGAAGACTGGACATAATCAGACTCCCATCTCCGGTAATGGCATCCAGTTCACCATTGAGATACTGCTGGAAGATGGTTTGGAAATTATCCAAAGCTACAACTTCCGCATTAACACCTGCCGCACTCAACTTTTCTCGCAACCGGGTTTCAGAAGTCGTACTGGCGCTTACCCCAATTCGACCCCCGGCAAGTTGTTCCAAAGAGGTAATTCCGCTAACAGTTGGAGTGACTACAAATTGAGCATCGTAAGAATTAATCGGGGCAAAATCTACGCCCAAAAGCGCATCCCGTCTCAGGTTGTGGGTGGCATTTCGGCTGGTGACATCCACGATTCCATTGGCGACATCGCTAAAGCGCTGGGCACCGGATGTTTGAATTACGAACTCTACAGCATCAGGGTCGCCAAATATAGAAGCCGCCAGAGCCCGGCCCCAATCTATATCAAAGCCACTTAAGTTACCGTTTTCATCAGCAAAACCCAGTCCTTGGGCATCCTTCCTCACCCCGACGCGCACGAAACCTCGGTCTAAAACTTGCTCCAAAACATTGCGGTCATTATTATCAATTAAGGGAACATTCACTCTGTCGCTCCCACTAAAGGGGGGAGAATAAACCAGTCCCCCTGGTTTGACAAACATCAGTTCGTTGAGATTCCGGGGTAGCGCAGTTTCATCGAAGTTGCGATTATAAATTTCTTCATAATTACCGATTTGTTGGATAATTTTCAAGGCAAAGTCATTTGAGACTCCCAACGATTCTCCTAAATTTCCTTCCACTCCCAAAAAACGTTTGATCTCGCTATTTCCATTGAGAAATTCATTCACATTCTGGGAGTTGATGCCAAAAAATTCGGCTTGAATGGGAGCGTTGACAGCCCAGCGCACCACATCAGCAAATTCGGACTCGTTTTCTGGCACGATTAGTCCTAGCGGTTCTTTCCCCAGATTCTCCTCCAGGATGATATGATTCCCCGGATTAGATAGGGTAGGAATTCGGCTGCTAAGAACTCCCCGATTAATTGAAACACCCTCAATTTGCCCTGCGTCATAAGCGCTAAACAAAGCATCTTGAGAAGAAAAAGTTTGAATGTTTAAAGTAATTCCAGCACGACTGACAGCATCTTCTAAATTTTGTTGAGAGCGTGTTCCAGCTAATACCCCAATCGTGGTTCCAGCTAACTGCTGTACAGAAGTAATACCACTGTTCCCCCGCACCAATACGCCTTGAGTGTCAAAGAAAACTGTCGGAGAATAGTCCACACCCAAACTGGCATCACGCAGAACTGAATGAGTTGGCAGAGTAGCACCAATATCTACTGCACCACTTGCCACAGCATAAAAGTCTTGTCCCGCTTCTACGACTACATACTCAATGGCATTGGGGTTTCCAAACAAAGCTGTAGCGAGCGCGCGACTAAAATCAATACCAATACCACTAAACGATCCATCTGCTTCCCGTTTGCTAAATCCGAGCGCGTCGTCATAAACGGCAACTCGCAAAAACCCACGATTTAAAATTTCTTGTAGTTGATTTCCGGGTCGAGTATCACTAGCAAGTCCAGCACGATTTTCTCCTGCACCATACTTTATATAATGTTCTAATCCGTTTATTAAAATGCCATTGTTAACTGCCCGTGCAACATCAGGATTATAGTCAGAATAAAAATTTTGTTTGAAGTTTATTTGTGGAGTTCTACCTTCAAAAAAACCAAGTTTTAGCCAATGTTGAAAACCGCTGGTAAATAAACCATTGCTAACAGCTTGTGCAACGTCGGGATTTTCTTGCAAGTAAATATTTTCGTCAAAATTAGGAATAGCAGAAACTGTTAAACGGGCTTCTGAGGCTCCAAATAAGGCATAATGTTCTAATCCACTGGCAAAATCTCCGTTTTTAACAGCTTGTGCTACATCAGGGTTAAGGTTAAGGTAAGAGTTTTCTTGGAAAGCAAACTGCGGGCCTCTACCTTCAAAAAACCCATGTTTTATCCAATGCTCAAAGCCACTGGTGAACAAGCCGCTGGCAACTGCTTCTGCCACGTCTGAGTTTTGTTGCAGATATATCTTTTCGTCAAAATTCATGGTGATCCTAATCTAGGAATTTTTATAAGTTCTGCGGTCAATTAACTGGCATCCTGATAAACGCTTATTTTGGGAATAATGAATAAGTCACCCCTTACAGTCGCGCTCACTCCCTATGTAAGCACTAACGATCTAAGACAATGCAGCAACGTAGCTATCTTCTCGTAAACACACCCCCGCCGCCTCTTTGCCCTCTTAGCCTTTCAAGTTGAGCAGTTTTTCTCTGTGATCTATCTAAAGACATACTTACTCTACCTCGATAAATCAATGTCTGTCAAGAGCGGCTCTGTAAAGTTGGCATCAAAAATCAGAAAAACAAGGTAAAATTTTAACAAATCTTTGTTAAGAAGCAATAAATCCTTGTTTAGAGCAGCATCCGGTTATCCTACCCCGTTCTCTCCCCTATCTCCCCTAAAATTTTTCGCTCTTCAAGATGAACTCGGTCAAGTGGCATCGATCGGGGAATAGCTAGTTAATGTGCATAAGTTTGCTTGCTCTCAGTCTACCTCCCCTGAAATTTTTCGCTCTCCATAAAAGCAAATCGATAATGGCCATAGCAAACAGACAAACTTACTCAACGCCGTGATGGCAAAAATTTAAAAGATTAGTAGATTCTTCTCCAGGTAGCTAAGAAATCCTTTTTTTAGTTAATAATGAGGGTTTCTTTTTGGCCATAACAGCCTATAACTACCACATATAGAACCTTTATTTTTGTAATTTAGTTCATCAATTTTCACCCATTTTTGGCAGCTTTTTTACACCGTACTATTAAGCATAGATTCAATTTTCTGAAGAATGGAATGGATATCTTTTTTAGTTTTGGTTAAGTAGGAGTTTAATAAATTTGCAATATAATTTTCAAAATTTTTAGATGCCCTTGAGTCTGGAGCTTGCTCTATTTTTTCAATTAATTTCTGCTGTAATTCAAAAGATAGCTTCAAATTCTGCTCTAAATTCAAATAACTACTTAGCTGAAAAATAGCATCAGAAACAGCGGCAGGATCTCCCGTATCAATTCCAAGGAAGGACAAACGCCGATGGTATTCTTTTGGGACGGGGGGAATAAGAGCTAAAAATTCCTCTTTTGAGGGAGTGTCTTGCAACAAGAAGCCATCTAAAACAGATATATCAATACCTAATGAGGCAGCCAGACGCTTGCGGTTTCCTGCACCTGGAAACTGTAAACCGTCAGCCCAGCGATTGATTGACAAATGGCTGGCTACTTCTCCAACATTCGGAAGCCGATTTAAAAAACGAACCAAATTTGCGCGAGTTTCCTCATACTCCATCTGGCCATAAATGTGATCCATCAGAATCTTGAGTCGAGCTAATCGATGAGGTATTTCGTTTCGTCTGAATCTAGGCAATGGTTTTTCTCTCTTAGGCTTACAGTTCTATTTTTACTCTATGAAGCAAAAATTTATAAATACTTCTCTACAAAAGGGTTGACAGTGGCCCTAATCCTAAGTAAACTGAGGTTGAATAACGAAATTTAATAATCAGTGTTTCATAGCATGGGTTAACCAAACAAAGGTTTGCCTGTGCGTCCCCCAAACGAAAAAAGGGACAGTTCCACCCGTCCCCAACCAAATTTTATCTTTTCCAAGCCTATCACCATGAATACATCCTGTGCCATCTCATTCCCAAAGGACACGCCTAAAACCCTTATCACAGAAGCTTTAGAGAGTTTACCGTTGTTGACGCAGCTTCTCTTAACCAACCTAAACG
>NZ_JAMXEX010000043.1 GCF_025370775.1 Ancylothrix sp. D3o
GACCACCAGAAAGACAAAGAACCATGCAACTGCCTGATGGTCGTAGATTAGCTTGGTCGGAATGGGGGCCGGTGGATGGTATTCCGGTGTTGTTTTGCACTGGGGCGGCCATGAGCAGTTGGTTGGGTTTTGGGGTGAACGAGCTTCCCACCCTTGATCTTAGGTTGATTGCAATTGACCGGCCTGGCTTGGGTTTATCAGACCCCTACCCAAACAAAACTTTGTCTTCTTGGGTGGAGGATATGAGAGAGTTTATTGGGTCTCAGAAACTCCAGAATGTTCTAGCTGTTGCTTTTTCTCAAGGAGCGCCGTTTGCTTTTGCTTTGGCCGCACAGAATTTGATAGAAGCGCTGGCAATTGTGTCGGGCCAGGACGATCTTACTCATCCAGATGTTTTACCCTTAGTACATCCAGATGTAAAAGGCATGATTGCTGCTATTGGCCAAGATGCCACAGGATTTGAGCAGCACTTTTCCCAAATTGCTACAGCAGAAGGGTTATGGCAATTAATTATAGGCATGAGTGCTCCACAAGATCGCCTAGTATATGAAAGTGAGCCATTTAGCCAAGCTTTTAGGAAAGCCTTGGAAGACGGTTTTTTACAAGGCGCACGAGGATACGCACGGGATCTTGTTAACGCGCTTAGTCCTTGGCATATAAAGCTAGAAGAAATTAGCATTCCTGTAGACCTCTGGTACGGGGGCTTGGATACCAGTACAGTTCACTCTCCTGATTTTGGTGCAACCTTGGTAAACCGATTATCTTTGGCAAAACGTATTTTTGAGCCGAACGAAGGTGGCTCTATTCTCTGGACAAAATCTGAGGAAATTTTATCAAAACTCAAATCTCATCTATTAATTGCATAAAATACTCTTCATAAATAATTGCATCTTATCACTAGCAATTAAACCGTACCATAATATTACTGGATAGTTTAACAATTTTATGTGGAAAACAAACGCTGAACTGTCCGCGAATAAACGAACAATTAAGTTTATCATTACTGAAGTCGGTTCACAGCTTCGTTTTTCAGATGTATTAAGACTGTTTTGTGATTCTGCTGGCTTTCGCCACTACTTTAGTGAAGAATTATTATCTGTGCCATTCAGTGCTTTTCGATGGGAAACACCTCCAGTTACAATCGCATCAATTGAGCGTAAATTTGAGTTTGTTATTATTGATAGCCCGGAATTATTACAGATGCCGGATGTTGGTACGTTTTCCAACTACTTCCAGTCTCATGCAGTTGATGATATAGCCGTGTTTCCTAACCTTGGAAAGGATGCGATTATGGTTGTGCCATGCCCGATTAACAGAGATTCTGCTTACGGACACATCGCCGAATTCCTTAGAAATGCCCCAGAACAGCAGCGGCATTCACTTTGGAAAACTGTAGGACAGGCGATGGTAGATCGTTTATCGGCAGAACCTATATGGCTCAACACCGCCGGTGCAGGTGTTGCGTGGCTGCATATCCGGCTAGATTCTCGACCGAAATATTATCATTATTTACCATATAAAATGCCACCGAGTAGAGTTATTTAAGTTACAAAAAGATAATTTTAATAAATATAGATGACGATAAATCAGCTTTATATTATTAACTTAATCAGTGTGTTTCCTCAGTAAGAGTTAAGCAATACCATCAACAGTTGGCCATCAACCAGCGCCAAAAACGGTCGTATCAACACTGACTACTGAGGAATAATCGCAGCACCATTGGTCATCGGCCACAGGGGAAAATTCGAGAATGACCGGCATCCAGTGGCCAAGCACAGAATCCTTGCCCACTAGGGAGCAATCCCAGGATCATCAGCCATTGGCTAATCCACACGATTTTTTAAAGGTTTTGTCACAAATTAGTGAAAGATTTAAGCAAGTGCCTCGCTCTCAAGTTAAAGTAGAGAATGGCTATCCAGTTTTATTACTTATTTTATTGATTTTCTTAAGTTTCCAGCTTTTGTAATTATAGAAGTTAAGTGAAGGTAGTGATGGATAACGCAAAAAATACTAAAAAAAGGGTTTTAGAGTTAGCTAAAAAAGTTTCGCTGTCAGGGACGATGGTTATAGTGTTTCTAGCAGAGCCGGCGATGGCCACACCTAAATTATTAAGGCCGGTTGTTGAAGAGAGTTTTGGTGGAGTTTTGATTTCTCAGGGGCCGATTGATTCTAACACTGCTAAACAAGTTTTTCAGGAGGGATTCCAATTACTTCAACAAGGAACAGCAGAATCACTGAGGCAGGCAATTCCTAAATTTGAAGAAGCTGCTAGACTCTATCGCCAAGCGGGCGACAAACGCTTAGAAGCCGTATCTCTTGTTTCCATCGGCTATATCTACAACTCCTTCGGAGAAAGGCATAAAGCCTTGGAATTCTACAACCAAGCTTTACCTCTATTTCGGGCAGTAGGAGATAGAAGTATGGAAGCTACTACTCTCAATAATATTGGCCTCGCCTATGATTCATTGGGAGAAAAGCAGAAAGCTTTGGAATTCTATAACCAAGCTTTACCCCTAAGAAGGGCGGTCGGAGATAAACGTGGAGAAGCTACTACCCTCAATAATCTTGGCAACCTCTACAACTTATTGGGAGAAAAGCAGGAGGCATTGGAATTCTACAACCAAGCTTTGCCTCTATTTCGGGCATTAGGGGATAGACGTGGAGAAGCTACTACCCTCAATAATCTTGGTAATCTCTATGACTCATTGGGAGAAAAGCAGAGAGCTTTGGAATTCTGCAACCAAGCATTGGCTCTATTTCGGGCAGTAGGCGATAGACGTGGAGAAGCCACTACTCTCACTGGTATTGCCCAAATCTACGACTCCCTCGGAGAAAAGCAGAAAGCCTTGGAATTCTATAATCAAGCTTTGCCAGTATTACGGGTGGTGGGGGATAGAGGTGTAGAAGCCACAACTCTCACTGGTATTGCCCAAGTCTATGACTCATTGGGAGAAAAGCAGAAGGCTTTGGAATTCTACAACCAAGCTTTGCCAGTATTACGGGTGGTGGGGGATAGACGTGGAGAAGCCATTACTCTCACTGGTATTGGTCTTGTTTATGATTCATGGGGAGAAAAACCGAAAGCTTTAGAATACTACAACCAAGCATTGCCCATAAGACGAGCGCTGGGAGATAGACGTGGGGAAGCCACTACTCTCAACAATCTTGGCAATCTCTACAACTCCCTTGGAGAAAAGCAGAAGGCTTTGGAATTCTATAACCAAGCTTTACCCCTATTACAGGCAGTGGGCGATAGACGTGGGGAAGCTACTACTCTCAATAATCTTGGCTATCTCTACTACTCATTAGGAGAGAAGCAGAAAGCCTTAGAATACTACAACCAAGCTTTGCCACTATTACGGGCGGTCGGGGATAAACGTGGGGAAGCCACTACTCTCAATAATATAGGCGCACTTTACGACTCCCTCAGAGAAAAGCAGAAAGCCTTGGAATTCTATAACCAAGCTTTACCCCTAAGACAGGGGGTGGGGGATAGACGTGGGGAAGCCACTACTCTCAATAATATAGGTGCACTTTACGACTTCCTCGGAGAAAAGCAGAAAGCTTTAGAGTTCTATAACCAAGCTTTGCCCCTACTACGGGCAGCGGGGGATAGACTGATGGAAGCCACTATTCTCAATAATTTTGGCAATGTCTATGACTCATTAGGACAAAAGCAGAAAGCCTTAGAATTTTACAACCAAGCATTACCCTTAAGACGGGCAGTGGGAGATAGAGAGGGGGAAGCGAATACACTTTATAATCTCGCTTACTTGGAACGTGATAGAGGTAATCTCAATACTGCACTCACCCAAATTGAATCTACTATCACTATTATTGAAGATCTACGCACAAAAATAGGCTCTCAAGAACTCCGGGCTTCCTACTTCGCCGCCGTCCAAAATTATTACCAGTTCTACATCGACGTCTTAATGCAATTGCATCAACAAAACCCCTCCCAAGGTTACGATGCTCATGCCTTCCACGCCAGCGAACGTGCCCGCGCTCGCAGTCTCTTAGAACTCCTCACCGAAGCCAGTGCAGATATCCGACAAGGCGTTGATCCTAAACTATTAGAACAAGAACAAATTTTGCAACAACAACTCAACACCTTTGATTACCAAAAATATCAACTCCTGAGCAACCAACATACCCAACAACAACTTGATGAAATTCAACAACAAATCAATTCTGTGCTGACTCAACTCGACCAACTCAAAGCTGAAATTCGTACCTCAAGTCCTCGCTACGCTGACCTCAAATATCCCCAACCTCTAAACTTACAAGAAATTCAACAGCAGGTACTTGATGACGATACTCTACTTTTAGAATATGCCTTGGGCGAAGACCGCAGCTTCCTATGGTTAATAAGCAAAAACAGCATTACCAGTTATGTTCTTCCCCCTCGCAGTGAAATTGAAACTGCTGCCCAAGCTTTCCGTCAATCTCTCACTTCAAGTGCAGCAAAACTCGAAAGCGGGCTTCCGCTGAGTCAGATAATTCTCGCTCCCGTTGCATCTCAAATCGCTAATAAGCGGTTATTGATTGTCGGGGATGGGGTATTGCAATCCGTACCGTTTGCCGCACTACCGCTACCAAACTCTTCCACAACTCCGCTTTTAGTACAAAACGAAATCATCACTCTTCCTTCTGCTTCAACAGTTGCTATTCAACGCCAACAATTGCAAAACCGGCCCGCTGCTGCTAAAACCATTGCCGTACTTGCTGACCCTATCTTCACTGCTAATGACCCTCGCCTCTCTAACATTGCCACCCAACCAACCCCTGAAACACTCAACAACTTGGCTCAGACTCGCGCCAGCCGTAACCTGGGTTTAGGTGATAGCGCTACAGTATTTGACCGTTTGCCAAATACTCGCATTGAAGCCCAGAAAATCCTCACCCTGGTTCCCAACACGGAACGGCTGGAAGCTTTGGATTTTGATGCTTCTTTGGCCAAGGCTACTGACCCCAACTTGGCTCAATATCAGATCGTCCACTTGGCAACTCATGGCTTAGTAGATCCAGTCAATCCTGAATTATCGGGCATTGTGCTATCTCTATTTGACCGGCAAGGAAAATCTCTTGATGGTTTCTTGCGCCTGCACGATATTTTTAACCTCAATTTACCTGCCGAATTGGTGGTACTCAGCGCGTGCGAAACCGGCCTGGGAGAAAATGTTAAAGGTGAAGGTTTAGTTGGTTTGACAAGAGGATTTATGTATGCCGGTGCTAAACGGGTAGTTGTTAGTTTATGGAGTGTCAATGACGTGGCGACTTCAGAATTAATGGTGAAATTTTACCATAAAATATTGCAAGAAAAGCAAAATCCGGTAACAGCATTGCGGGAGGCACAATTGGAAATGTGGAATTCGGGACAATGGCGTTCTCCTTACTACTGGGCAGCATTTACTATTCAAGGTGATTGGCAATGAGCGACAAATGAAGACCATTGATCTTTGACTATTGCTTATATGGGATTCATGGGTATAGGTAAAGCCGAGGTTTCTGTACAATAGGACAAACGTAAAGTTTTATGAAGAAATAGTAGGCTCAGGCTCGTACAAACGTTCCGCTCTCGTACAGACTTGAGACGGAAAATGCCTCTGTCCACCGGCCATTAACCAGTACCATCAGCCACCGGCTACAAACCAGCAGCCGCAACATAAACGAGAGTATTAGCCACCGGCCTCCGGCCACCAGGTCTCAATCTGTGAACCACCGGCCCCTCTATTCAACCGGCATCCGAGAGATTCAGCCCATCAACCAACCGATTAACAACCACATAACCACCGGCCCCCTACTCAAGCAACACCACCCCTGAGATTCAGACGTCACAGACAAGGCTTTTGGTACTTATCCAGTAACGGAATCTGTGACAAATTGCTCAAACTAAGTGGGGGGAATCGGCAGGGATTCGGAGATCCAACCGGCCCCCAAAGATGACAATACCAACCCCTCAATCCAACGGGCTTCCCCTCGGTTTAACCGGCCCCTTGGTTCAACCGGCCTCTGAATCCACCCGACTACCCCCCCGATCCATCTGTGACAATCGGCATCCAATTAGTTCGTCAAACCACCGGCTATCAGGTAGTAAAGATATTCCACCGACTCATCAACCCACCAGCATTGAGTACAGTCCCACCGACCACCGGCCATTAACCACTCTTCGAGACGAAGAGTGGCAATCGCGTACCACTAATCATAAGAATGTCCGTTTTGTGTTGCCGATGAATAACCATAGTTGATTTGCTGTTTTAGGAAACCAGAAAAAATAATATCCACACAAGGAATAAGGGGGAGTCGTCGGGAGTTGGGACACAGAAAAATTAAACCATAATATTTTTGACAGGCCGCTGCTGATGTTGAATGGTCTGATATTTAAAACAGGCCGGTGCCGGTGTTGAATAATTGGATATTAAAAATAGGTCGGTGCCGGTGTTGAAATCGTTGGATATTTTAGACAAACTGATGCCGGTGTTTAATTGTTGGATGTTTTAGACAAACTGGTGCCGGTGTTCAATAATTGGATATTTAAAACAGGCCGGTTCTCCCCAGGAAAGACCGGATGTTTTTAAGAGGCCGATGCCACCGTTGAATAATTGGATCTTTTAAAGACGCCGGTGCCACCGTTAAATAATTGGATCTTTTAAAGACGCCGGTACCACTATTCAATAGTTGAGTTTTTAGACAGGCCGGTGCCGATGTTGAAATCTTCGGATGTTTTAGATAGGCCGATGCCGATATTGAATGATCGGATATTTGAAACAGGCCGGTGTTCAATGGCGGGATATTTTAAAGAGGCCGGTGCTCCCCTGGAAAGGCCGGATATTTAAAAGAGGCCGGTGCCACCTTATAAATAGTCGGATATTTTAGACAGACCGATGCCACCGTTCAATAGTTGAATCTGGCATCCTCCGCCACCGACTCGGAAATTTAGCCAGTGTCGGTGCCGGTGTAAAACATAATTTTTGCCAGTGGCTTTAGAGAAAATTTCGAGATATCCCAGAATTTAGCATCATCGTTATTTTCTCAGTTACCCTGAAAAATTTTATAATTTTACTCCACGCTGGAATATTGGGGAGCCACTAAATATTTTTTACTCCACGAATTGGCGGAGATTTGGTTTAATGAAACTATTCTTCAGTAGTGGCGGAGGAAAAAAATATGGATGAAAGACAGTGGCTCAATAGAATCAAGCCTAATCAACAGGCAAGCCAGATTATAAGGAGTACAAACCAGAACCCCGCTAGTAGCCAGCTTGGGGAACAAATAGGAAGCTTCCTAATGAAACACATTCCCTTAGAAATCACTGAAATACCGAAAAAAGATGAACACTATAAAGTACGGAACAAACAATTTGTTGATAGCTTTTGCCGGAAGTGGATTCCCCGCTTATATGGGATCAACGAATACAATCCCCAATACCGAACTGCTTGCCTGTGTGAATTCATTCGTTGGTATGTCATATTTGGGATTGCCATAAACTACAACACCGCCAAAGCTCATTGGTACTGGGAAGCCGAGACACAAGGCAGCGTACCAGACAAATTAAGAATGGTGGCCGGTTTTGCTGACATTATCTACTCAATCCTCTGGGGTTTGGGAATCAAACTACGCTACCGCATTCAAACTTTCTGAATTCTGCTGTGGCCGACTCTACTGGACGACGACACCGACAGCCTGCTAAAGTCCTCCCAAAAAATGAGAAAAGGGCTTGACAAAATTCAAGATTGTTTAATACTCCCCTCTGAAAATAAGATGCTCTCAAAAAACGAGAAAACCTCTTGACAAATTTCGGATAAAGGGTTCTACAGATTAAGAAAAATAAATGGTATTTAGGTAAAGAAAATCGCTCTCAAAAAACGTGAGAACCCCTTGTCAACTTAAGTTTGGGGAGTTTTAATAAATATCACCACTGAAACTGCGGTTCTGATCCGAAACCAATCTGGGTTTCTACGACAGCCAACTAGCTTTCTGAGAAAGTTGGGTTCGCTTTTAGTAAAACTGAGCCAAGTATTTAGCGAAAGCCAACCGAAAGCCAACCGAAAGCTAAGGAAATGCCAATTGAAAGGGCAGGTTCAGTATTAAATTTTTTACGGGGAGGAACTAATAGGATGAATGCCTAAAATACCCAGAGCAATTTTGTACAAATATGGGGGATTCAGTAGAAGCCAGCTTTGCAATTTATTGGATATTTCCTACCCCACCTTAAGAAAATGGGTAAAAGAATGCCAACTACCAATCGAAGATTACGGCAGAGCTAACGAACCATTCTCATGCGTAGATGTGTTGACGATTATCTATGCGTGGGTAGGAATTCAGGTTTTCTCGTACTCCTACAACAAATACCGAACAAAGGTGGTGGATGCCGGCCATGCAAGATCCTTTGAAGTAGTGTTCAAAGAGAGAACAGGGGGAGGCGATTTAAGAGCAGCGTTAACCGCTATCTTGCCAGAAATCACACATTCGGGCCATCAACAAGCCCTCAAATATTTACTAGACCACTTGAAGGAGCAAGAGAATGAGAATCGTAGAAATAGCAACGCAGCTAAAAACGGACAAACTACAGGTAGAACAAGCGTGTACAGTGCTTGGCCTGCAAGTTGATAGTAAGGGTAATATTGATGGCAGTTCCAGGGTTTTTGGAAAGGCAATTGATGTAGCCAGTGTATTCACATCCCTACAAGAACAACTGTTAAAAGCAAATGCTGAGGGGAACAATTACACGCTGGTAGACATTGCTCAATTGATGGTCGATAGTTACACCGGCCCCCAAGTATCCACCAAACCACAAGCCCCCACAACAGACAAATTCACTTTAGATAAACACTTTGAGGAGACGTATGGTGTAAAACCGGCTGAGTTAGTAGAGGGAAGCCGGCTGCATCTGCTCTATGAGAAGTTGAAGAGAGAACGGGGCACCGGCATCTATTTGCTGGGTGAAACTTATCGGATGTGGTTGGCAGAAGCAGAAGCAGCCCAAGAAGGCCGGTTAGATATTGAGATAGAAGAGGGTGACGACGAAAAAAAAAGGGAACTCGCCGTATTGGCAGCAGAAGATATGGAATATCTGGGGAACATTATCCAGACAGCGATAACAGAAACTCCGAGAGCATTTGGACGGCGGTTAATCACCGGCTCCTCTCCGAGTTCAGTCAAACAAATCAGCGGCTCGCCCACGAATTTACCAGACGATTACGCACAGAATTTTATGAACTTGTAGAAAGTCGGTTAATCGAAATTCAAGACGAAGCTAACAGAGAAAACCGATTTCTACAACAAGAACTCGAACTAACTGAAGAGGAGCTTTATAAGAAGGCACAAACTCATGGCCTTCTTACCACCGGCAGCACAGCAATTTCAATGATGGTGGGTGGAACCACCGGCCCTCTCGTTTTCCCCAATCCTACCCCATCGATCTCAATTGCTGCCGGTGGCATCCTCATCGGTATTCCATTGGCCGCTGTATTAACTTTCATCCTCAACAAGATTATGTGGAGACAAGATTATGACGACTGACCAAACCAAAAAACTATCGGCTGAGGTTTACTCTCTCAAAACAGATTGTCAGCCACATCCGAGAACTCATTAATAACAGCCAGGCCGGTGATGAATTTGTGGGAGAAATTCTTAAACAATATCAAAGCGGCATAATACCAACGGCCCAATGGTATGTGGAAAAGTTGGCAACCCAAGATAATGAGGCCGTCCCCAACAATTTAGATTACGAAGTGATTGGTACGTTAATTGAAGGGTTCGTGGCCTTCCTCAAAGACAAACATAATCTTCAAACTCAACCATAATCATGTCACCCTACCAACCTCAATCAGAGCTTGATTCTTTCAAGTTAGGGGAAAACCAAGCCTTCCAGTTCTTCGATACCTCCCCAGCGGATATTGTAGAAATCGAAGCAGAAGAAATTATCAGCAATTCCTCTACCAATCAATCTACAGCTACCTCCCACAGTACAGTCACATTCGTTGCCAAAACACGCACTCCCTGGTTAATGGTGATTGCCGGTGGAACCCTTGTCAGTATTGCGTGCATTAGTTTCTTCCTACTCGGATTAAACACCGGCCTCAAACTTAACCAAACCCAACCGATTCATTACAACAAATAAGGAGAAAATCATGTTTGGATTATTAGATAAAGCTATGTCTGTTGCCACCGGCGCCATGATGGGATATCTAGTTTCAATACCAGGACTGGCTACTGTTGGTGCAATGAACATTGGAGGGGTGATAGGAGCCGCCACTCTTATGGTTAATCCCACCTTAATTTTCATGTCATTTACCCTGGGAGCAATTCTTTTATCACCCTTCTTTTTAGAGTGGGGTGCAGAAGAAAAGTCGGTACCTCCTAATTCAGTAGAACGAGTGTGGGCTAGTGTGAAAATCAGGAATTGAAGAGGGTAAAATGTACGACCTAAATGCAGCAGGATTTATTCACGATCCGCCACGCGATCACCCATTGGGTAAACAGCAACCTCAAAACGAGCCTACGATTTTCTTTGCAAAGACTCATCAAACGGATAATGAACCAACATCATTAGGAGACAGGACAAACAAACGGAAAGAGGAAACGCAGCGCCAAAAGCTACTAATCTTCTTGATGTGTTGCTTCTCTGTATTTGCTGCTCTTAGCACTGCCGGTGTTCTCTTAATGGGTACGCCAAACCAAACAATTGCCGAAGGTTCACCCGAACTAATTGGGGAATTGGATGCTAATAAAGCCTTACTAGAAAGCTTGGTTGTCACTGACTTTAAACCAAATGTAACGAGCAGTAATTCAGTGGGGGAACTGCAAAAGCTATGGTTGAATATTAGTTCCAAAGAACGCTCAACAGCGAAAGACCGGCTAAGTAAGTCTGGTGATATTTGTAACGCTTCTAACCAAACAATTACCACCTGTCTTTACCAAAGACAAGCAGAAGCAATTCAACCGTTAATCTGGCGGATTGCTGCCGGTGAAAAGTTTGCCCTCGTTAGTCTGGATAAACCACTCAAACTGACCAAAGATAAAAAACTAAATCCCAGTAGTGCGGAAACACCGGCTTATCCAGAATTAGCGATGTTCACGGCATTAGGTTGGTTAATGGGGAATAACCAAGCCAATTACGAAACCGCGTATGATTTTGAGCTTGGGTTAGCTGAACTGGAAACTTTACAGGGCGATCTAGCAGCAGCCCGTACAACGAGATTAGCTTCTGAGAACCGAGTAGATGCAGCAACGCGACTGAAACAAATTAACAACTGGACAGCGAAACAATTAGAGGATTTCCGTAAGGAACAAGCCTTGAAGAAACCTCAAAAATAAGGAGGGTGCAAAATGAACAAAGTTGTAACATCGGGGGTGCAAATAATCTTGGGGACAATTTTAATTATTTGTGCCATGCTCCCCCAAGAAAAACAGATAATAGACCCAACCAAAACCAAACAAGACCTTCCTCAGAAGACGAGTATCCCTTTCGCTGGTTTAATTGCCGGTGCCGGTGTATTTATCACTCTCAAAGGGTTGGGCGAATTATATTTTGGATGGGTGAAAGCCGACGATCCACAAGAGAGCCAACAGCCAGACCAGCAATCACAATACCGCAGTCCACCGGCCTATCAACAACCCCATTCAGCACAACCGGCCTACCAAAACCGCCAATCTCAACCAGTACCACTGGCTTATCAAAACCGACAATCTCAAACAGTACCATCGGCCTACCAAAACCGCCCATCTCAAGCAGTACCACCGGCCGGCTCCAATCGCCAATCTCAACCCACTTATCACCAATCCCAACAAACCTATCACCAATCTCAACGAGTACAACCGGCCTACCAAAACCACCAACAACCAGTATCACCGGCCTACCCAAATCACCAACGCTACCCTTTCCCAAACAACGAGCAACCAGGCAACTACCCACAACCAAACTATCAACTTTCCCACGAACCATCGCCATTTGAGGAAGATTTGTGGGACACGCAAGCTAACACTATTGAGGACGAACCTCTAACTTTTCACAATCTACCCGTACACGAACAATCCCAAAGGGGGCCGGTTGACCAACCATTTTCTACTGCGGATAAGGGTACAAGCCGGGGGCCGGTTGATCACAACTTTTCTACTGTGGATGCCGGTGCCACAAAACGGGGGCCGGTTGACCACACATTTCTGGATGAAACTGCTGGATATAGTTATGCCGCTGCCGGTGTAACCAAAGGGGAAACTGAACATACCATTCTTCTAACCGAGCAACTCAAACATAATATTTTGAGTTGGGTATTATCGGGACTCCCTGGTGCCGGGAAAACCACAATATTGAGGGCTTGGTTAGCTGAAACTGTAAAGTACAGTAAAGACGTTCAATTTTTCATCAACGGCTGGAAGGGGGATGATTGGCTAGGTTTGACTGCTATCCCTGGTGTTTACAAACGTAACTACCGAGATAGGAGCAATCAACCAGTATTAGATGGCTTCTTTTCCCAAGTAAATGCCGTATCCAACATTTTGCATCAACGCCTTCCTCTAGCGGAAAATCAAAGGAATAATCTTCCTAAAGTTTGGTTAGTTTTAGATGACTTTTTTGCCACCTCTAACATTCTAAACCGGGCCAGAAAAGAATTAGCGGAAGCTTGGGAAACTGCCAAAGGACAAATGGGTGAAATAATTACATTAGGTCGGGAAGTTGGAGTGGGTTTATGCGTTGCTACTCAAAGTCTAAATGTCCAAAGTCTAGGATGTGATGATGCCAATATTCGGGGTTGTCTAGGAATTTGTGCCCTTGGGAAAATCTATACAGATTCTAATGGCAGAAGAGAGGGTGGGTACAGCCCAATCACAAATGCCTGGAAGAACACCTATATTATCCCCAGCGAATATGTCAACCAAATTACAACCAGCTTCAACAAATTAAGACCGCTTAGTGAGCGCACTGGATATGCCATTGCCTTAACCACTTTTGGGGAACCGGCTATAGGACTGTTTACGGAAGATTTATCGTGGGTCAAAGATTACAAAATCCCAGTTAATGTATCGCCTCCCACCGGATCTAATGTCGTCAGATTTCCCGCAGAAACCAACAGAACCTCACCTATCCCAGACGATGAATTAGAGGATGATCCGCTGGAGGAATTAGAGGATGAATTGTCTACACCAGAAGATACGAGGTTCATCCAATAAATCCCCCACTTCATCAAGGAATTTATGCGTTTATCAAATCTTTTTGGCCAGCAATATACTAGCCAGCCCTTCAACAAAGCTCCTCCCCATTCCTCCCCTCTAATTGAAACCACAACTTTTTTCACACTACACAATTCACGGGAGAAAAATATGGCATCACAACGTAATCCTAATGTTCCTAATTCTAATATCGGCAAAGAGGAAGTATATCCTCAGTCAGTGGATCACACATTTGTGGATGAATCTGCCGGTGTAGCAAAATGGGGGCCGGTTAACCACACATTTGTGGATGACAATGCTGGATATAGTTATGTTGCTGCCGGTGGAACCACAGGGGAAGCAGATCAACCCATTATTCTAACCGAGCAATTAAAACATAATATTCTCAGTTGGGTATTATGTGGTGTCGATAAAAGCCCCCTCCTACTAGCTTGGTTAGCGCAAACTGTAAAACATAGTAAAAAAAATGTCCAAGTTTTCATTAATGGTTGGAAGGGGGATGATTGGCTAGGGCTGGCTGCTATTCCTGGTGTTTATAAGCGCAATTACCGTGATAGAAATCGCCAACCGATTTTAGATGGCTTTTTTTCCCAAGTGGATGCTGTATCTGATATTTTGCATCAACGCTTAGGATTACCAGAGAACCAAAGGAAGAATCTTCCTAAAGTTTGGTTAGTGTTGGATGATTTTTTTGCCACTTCTAACGCCTTAAACAAAGCTAAGAAAGAGTTAGCTGAAGCTTGGGAAAGTGCCAAAGCCCAGATGGGTGAAATTATTACATTAGGTCGTGAGGTAGGTGTTGGTTTATGTGTGGCCACCCAAAGCTTGAATGTCCAAACCCTCGGATGTGATGATGCCAATATTCGCGGATGTTTAGGAATCTGTGCGCTTGGCAAAATCTATACAGATGCCGGTAGGAAAGAGGGAGGCTATAGCCCAATCACTAATGCTTTGAAGAATACCTATATCATCCCCAGCGAATATGTAGGCCAAATTACAAGCAGTTTCAACAAATTAAGGCCAATCAGCGAACGTACCGGATATGCTATTGCCCTCACCACTTTTGGCGAACCGAGCATTGGACTATTCACTGAAGATTTGTCGTGGGTAAGAGATTATAAAATACCCGTCAATATGTCGCTTCCCACCGGCTCTAATGTTGTCAAATTTCCCACAGAACCCACTAAACCTTCACCAATTACACCAGGTAACTTTGATGAGTCGGAGGATGAGTTAGACGACTTAAATGATGAATCTACTCCAGAACAATTTATCCATTAAAGAGCTTCCTCTTCAATAGTTTACCGACTTTGAATAATTGAAACCACACCCCAATAACGGAGAAAAATATGGCACCGCAACGAAATCCGAACTTCCCTAACCAAAACCCTAATTTTGGTCAAGATGAAGTTTATCCTACTTGGACAATGCCGGCCCCTGATAGTAATAATGTCACGATTGTCTATGAACCAGATGGTAAAGGGAATATGACGGTTTATGAGACAAAAACTGTCGTTGTCAAAGAGCCCCTCAGCAACTACAGTTCTCGGAATCCCAAGCTATTCAGGTCTCATGCCGGTGGGATGTTTAAAGCACTGGTGAAACAACCACTTTCTAGCGCAGAAACAATCTTTGCCGTTATTGGGTTTGTGTTCACCTTATGGCTAATTGTTGTGATCGGGTGGCGTGGGGTAACTTCTTCTCAAGCAAAAGCTACAAAAACTAATTCCCCTACACCGGCCTCAATTTGGTTCAGATAATGGAAGCTGTCAAAAGGTGGTGGGGTTGCCTTAACCCCACAATGAAACTGTTAGTCGTCATTGCAATAACTTCATTTATTTTGAACTTAGTGAAACCAGGACGACTAACTTACTTGGGAGAGGAGTCAGTAAGAAATGGTATTCGTGAAATTCAAACTTCTACTCCCTCCAACAATAGTGATTCTTCACCTGGTGGTAGTCCGAGAAAAGATGCAAAAGCAGCGTGTGCAATATCAGATTTCTTTGGCAGAACAATTGACGTTTGCAAGGAGGAGAAATGAAACTCAAGTTTACTGTGGAGACAACTTATGAGGGTACTCCACTGGCACCCCCCACCACCGAAATACCAGAGTCACCGTGTAGTGATAGTGCCACAGGAGATTACCAAGCATCGATGCCAGCATCCCGAAACCCCCACTACCAACAGGATTATCAATATCCACCGGCTCCAGCACCACCGCCACCGACATATCCACCCTCGGCACCACCACCACCACCACCGGCACCGCCATATCCACCACCACCATTGGCATCACAATATGCAGCATCTCCGCCATATCCACCGGCGCCACCACCACCAGCAGTCCCTCACCCATATCCACCGGCGCCACCACCACCAGCAGTCCCTCACCCATATCCGCCACCGGCACCGCAATATCCGCCACCGCCATATCCATATCCGCCACCGCCGTACTATCCCCCAACATCACCGCCACCAGCAGTCCCCCACCCATACCTACCGCCACATCCACCGGCACATTCATATCCACCGCCACCAGCAGCCCCTCCACTTCCCCTGACTCCACCAAGTGTTCTTGAAATCAACTCTGCCGAGAAAAACGCAGCTATTCTGATTGTCTGTTTGGTTGGATTGCAACTGTTGCCGGTGCCAACCTGGGAAAAGATAGAAAATTTACCACCGGCTCAAATACTGCGTTCCATCATCAACCCAGAACAAACGGTTAAACAATCTAAACAATCCATCCCAGTTTCATCAAATGGCCCACCCATTTTCCCCTTAGCTGGGGTATCGGGAAAAGAGGCGGTGGCCGGTAGTATCCCTGGTGATTGCCGGCCTCTGGGGGGCTGCACTAGAAAACACGCCGGTGTTGATTATAAAGCTAGTCCAGGGACTCCGGTACTGGCAATTGAAGGGGGAACAGTTAATGAGGTCAAGCCCGATTCTCCTGTTGGTGGAATTATTGGAATTAAATCGGCCCACTTAGATGAAGTTTATCGGTATGTACACTTAAACCGTGATTCGGTGCGGCCATTTAAAGTTGGTGATTTTGTAGAAAAAGGAAGTGTTATTGGTTTAATCGGCCCTACTTTCCTTGGTTCTTCAGGGCCACACGGTCACTTTGAAAGATACCTGGCCGGCCAATTAGATTGGAAAGTCCATGAACACCTGAAAACAGCAATTGCTCTCCCCAAACCATGAAACCCAATACTATTGCCTGGGGTGCATTAGGAATTTTAAGCTTCGCAATCTCCACAAATCCTGCAACCAC
>NZ_JAMXEX010000044.1 GCF_025370775.1 Ancylothrix sp. D3o
TTGCACCCTTACTACTTTTTTGGTCGGAAAATCCCTACACTGTTTACTTTTCTCACTGATTCAGCAAGCCCTATTTAAAGGTCGCTATATTCGGCATATAAGGGGCAGATGGAAAAGTAAAAGAACAGATTGGCTGTCCGGGCTTTTATCATTTCGGAGGAAATGGCGCATCATTAGTAGCAGCGTGGATAATGGGAGCGTGGCCAGTTGGCTTAGAGTTCATTACTTAACGCCTTTTAACTAGAATTCCAAAACCTTGATCATAAACTTCTTAGGGTGAGCAGTAATCCAAAGTCTGCTTTACCAAGCTTGGCTGGCTTATTTTCAATTAATCAAGCTTATTGGAATGGAAAATTTTCTATTGCAACATCCGTAGTTAATAATGAGGCAAGTAACCAAGGCACTTTACGCAGTAGATAATCCCTCAGAAGTATGTCAAATTAGTAAAGATGTACAAATAACCATGTTATGACACCTCGCTTGATCAACTCTCGCTACGCTCTATCTCCCGACCCGCGATCAGGTGGAATGGCGGATGTCTATCAAGCAATTGATATGGTTGAGGGTCTCCGGCGAGTGGCAGTAAAAGTATTCAAAGATAGGCAGATTGAAGCAGACATTCTAGCTGAGTCCTTCAGACGGGAAACCCAAGCCCTTCAAGAGTTAAAGCATTCGGGAATCGTGGAACTTCTTGATTATGGCACCGATGAAATTACGGGTAACTATTTTCTTGTCTTGGAATGGATGGAAAAGGATTTGACAGCATTTTTGAAAGAATCTCCTCCAGATTGTTGGGATTCTTTCTGGAAAGCAGTAGCCTTACCTACGCTGGAGGCTTTGGCTTTTTCCCATAGTCGCGGAATAATACACCGGGATATTAAGCCCAACAATATTTTAGTGGGAAGTGACGGTAAACTCAAACTTGCTGACTTCGGCATATCCAAGCTTAAGAGCTATTTGCAACCCAGCATTACTCTTAAAGAGTTTGTATCGCGCACATTTACGCCGCCAGAACCCGACGATGGTTCCTATACTTACACCCGTGATGTTTTCAGTTTTGGGGTATTGGTTTTAAAGTGCCTAACCAATGTTGAACTAATAGAGCATAATAATATCCCCAGCGCTCTGAAAGCGTTTGACGCACCACATGAAATTCTTGAAGTAATCGAACGTGCTGTCTCTCTCGACCCCGCAGAGCGTCAGCACAATGCAGAGGTACTGCTAGCTGAACTTAACGCTATTCAAGGGAAGCGAACGCAAATCCAGTCCGCCAAAAAACGCTATTGCTACTTGCAACTTACCAATAAGGCTTTAAATAATCTTCGGAACGTACTTGATGTGCCTCAAGATGAAATCCAAAATATTCTTTTAGAGGATTTGAACAGTGGATGTGGAATCTCACCTTTGAAGAAATCTAACGCAGTTAATGCGGATAACGAATCATCTGAAGGTCATTACTCTATTTTTGGATTTTCCTACAGATATCATGTGGCGCTAGAGCGAGAGTGCGTAGTCATCATCAACGCCCAGGAATTTTCGAGTGCAATACTAGAACAAAACCGAGAACGTGCGTGGGCTGCACCCTACGAATTCAAATTTGGCAAGCCTCTAATTAGATGGGAAGCCGAAGAAGTAATTAGGGAATTTCAATTTTCAGTAGAAGAACATGAAGCAAACCTCCGGCAGACACGAGCCGAAGAAGAAAAAGAACGATTATTTCGGGTTTGGTGGGATATCCTTAGAGCTAAAACAGATTGGGAAAAAAATAAAGAAAAACCCATTAAATACAAAAGCGTTACTCGTGATGGCAACCGAGTTATCTTTGAACTATCAGAGCTTCCAGAAGATGACTTAGCTGGACAACCCCGCCATGTAACAAACTTCAAAGGATTGAGCATTTTGGCAGGAAATGTTGAGCAGGTTATTGATGACAAATTGACTCTTTATATAAAATATGGAGAAACAGACAGGCTCCCTCAATCTGGTGAGCTACGCTTTGATACCCGTGCTGCTGAGGTTGCTCTAAATCGGCAAAAAAATGCTCTTGATGCGGTTCGATTTGACCGTGCAGTCCGCTCCGATATTCGTCAATTACTTGTTAATCTCCAAGAAGTTCGTAGCCCCGATTTAGGAGTGGATTTACAATTTATTCAGCCCCTGAATGAATCACAGCAGGAAGTTGTCAAAGCTGCACTCTCTACAAAAGATTTTCTAATTGTTAAAGGGCCACCCGGAACGGGAAAGACAACATTTATTACAGAAGTTGTTCTGCAAACGCTTAAAGCTAATCCTGATGCCCGAATTTTGCTTAGTTCACAAACTCATGTTGCATTAGATAACGCTTTAGAACGAATTAAGGCTAAAGAACCTAAGTTAAATTTGGTGCGAATTGGCAACCATGAAAAGGTATCAGAGAATGTTCACTCCCTCTTACTCGAAGAACAGATGGAACAGTGGAGAGAGGAAGCGCTCGCTAAGGGGCAGAAGTTTATTGCTGATTGGTCAGCACAACGCGGTATCTCTCACAAGGACAGTGAGATGGCAACTATGTTTCAAGAATTGAGGACTATAACTGCAAAACTAGAAACCTTGAAAACAGAAATTGCTAGTTGGAAACAGGAATTAGATGAAATTTTAGCTATCAATTATGACCCGGAAACCCCAGAATCATTACTAAAACTTCGCATACCTAAAGAAAGATTAGAAGAAGTTAAAAGTATTGAAGCGGAAATTGCCACTCTGCGTCAGCAGTCAAAGCAAGCGCGTGATGAGCAGAAGAAAATAGCAGCACGTCTGCAACAAGTTAGCGAAATTGATGCGGAAGAACTTTTGAACTTATCGTCGGAAGATATAGCAAGTTATATCAGCATACTAATTGACCAAAATAATTCAGATTCAAAAATGCTTCAAAACTTGCTAAAAATTCAAACAGAATGGTTTGAGCAGTTCGGTCGAAATGACAAGTTTAATGCACCTTTGATTAAGCGAGCGCAATTAGTAGCCGGAACCTGCATTGGAATTCCTAGAGAGATTCAAGATATAGAATTTGACCTTTGCATTATTGATGAAGCTTCAAAAGCTACGGCTACAGAAGTATTAGTTCCGATTGCGCGATCGCATCGCTGGATACTGGTTGGTGACCCTAAACAACTACCACCCTTCCAAGATGAGGTTAGCAGAAATTCTGACTTTCTAGCCCAATATGAACTTACTCAAGATGAGATTCGGGAAACCTTATTTGATCGCCTACTTAGAACACTGCCAGATGGATGTTGCAAAATGTTAACCATCCAACATCGGATGGTTGCACCCATCGGTAATCTAGTCAGTGAATGTTTCTACGAGGGTCAACTAAAAAGTGCCAGAACAGATATTGATAAAAACCTTACCAAAGTTTTACCCCAACCGGTTACTTGGCTAACGACAACAAGACTTCCTAATTATCGGGAGCAGCCTGCCAATTCTAGTTTTAATAATGCTTGCGAAGTTAAAGTTATTATTCAGTTTTTAAATCAGCTAAATCAGACGGCAGTAGCCTCTGAAAAAAAATATAGTGTTGCTGTTTTGACTGGATATTCAGCACAATTAAAACTGCTCAATCGTAGCCTTACTGTAGAATTAAATAACTGGAAAGCCTTAACAATTGAATGTAATACAGTGGATGCTTTCCAAGGACGTGAAGCTGATATTGCAGTGTACTCTGTGACTCGTTCTAACAAAGAAGGTAAGGTAGGTTTTCTGCGCGAGACAGAGAGATTAAATGTGGCTTTATCCAGAGGGAAAGTTGGTTTAGTAATCGTAGGAGATCACCACTTCTGTCGAATCTCACGCGATAATCCATTACACCGAGTTTTGGATTATGTTGAACATCACCCTGAAAATTGCGCCCTAAAGGAAGCTAGCTTATGACTTTGGAAGAATCAGTTTTTTTTACATCAGAAGAACTACGTTGTTACGATAATCGTACTGGCTATGATCTGGTTAGTTGTAAAGAAGTCGGTTTGCCTGTTTATAAAATTACCGTTCAAGCTTTAACCCAACTTCGTAAACCAATTCCTCCCATAGAAGAATATGTCTTGAAAGCTATAAATGCTGGTTTATCTTCAGAGGCGGATATTGCTGGTTTTCTTGGTCTCGAACCTCCTCTTATCAGGGAAGCAATGATAAACTTAAGGATTAGTGAAGACATAGACCTCATAGCTCCTGATGGCTTTCTGAAACAAGTTTGGAAGTTGACAAAAAAAGGTGAAGCAACACTGCGTGATGCCAAAATTATTGTCCCAGAGGAGCGAACATTTGATATAAACTTTGATGGTATTTTAGGGTATCCTCGCTGGTATGGACAATTAGAGTCTGGTTTACTTAAGCCAAAAGACTTGCGTAAAAAAGGCATTATAGAAGTTGAACCATCTCGGAAAAAAGCGCCAGAAATATCCGATCTTAAGCTCAAAGATGTGGACGCAATTATTCGCAAAATTGATAGATCAGCTAAAGCTAAAATTAAGCAAGAGCGAGACCTTTTAGTTTTGAAAGCTATTGAGCGCAGACAAAGGTTTTTTCAATCTGCTTTGATGCTAATTTATAAAAGCAAAGATAGTGAGAGTATTCAAGTCGCTTTTGCAATTGATGGGGTTGTTTCTAATGAACATGAAGAAAATTTTGCTCGAACTAATGGCGTTAAAAAACTTCGCATATTAGAAGATTTAAAAAATAGCGCACCCCGAAAGTTAGCTAAAGAAGTTTTAGGAGATGAATTTGTTGCTCATGCTGAAGCTCCTTTACAAGAAATTGAGGCTATTAAAGAAGAAGTTTCTGCTGCTCAAGCTCAAATAGAAGAACGAATAGAAACTACTCGTAATACTCTCGAAAAAACTGAAAATAATGAACAAAAGCTCATTCTTGAGAAACAGCTTCAAGAAGCACATCAGCAAATAAAGGAACTCCAAGCCAAACTTGAAAACCGTCTAGCGTCGATTCCCATGCGTTGGCTAGAAATGTACGAACACCGGCCACTATTGGAACAAGCTATTCAAGGTAGTCAAGAACGTCTAATGATTATTTCTCCTTGGATTCGAGCAAGTTCTGTGAATAAAAAGTTTCTTCAACAATTTGAAATTCTTCTCAAACGGGGAGTACAAGTTTTCATTGGGTATGGCTTGGGAGAGGAAGATGATAAAAAGTACCCCTCTGATATTGAAGCCGAAAAAAATCTTCAAAGGCTAGAAAATCAGTATAAAACTAATTTTATCCTCAAACGTCTTGGAGATACCCACGCGAAAATTCTCATATCTGATGCCAAGTTTGCTGTGGCAACAAGTTTCAACTGGCTTTCTTTTAAAGGTGATCGTGATCGGACATTCCGGGATGAGCGGGGCACCTTTGTTTCTGAACCAAAAAAAATCGATGAACTGTTTGATAGCTATAGGATACGATTTGATAATTGAATCCAAAAGTAGATTGTAAAGGCATGACTGTGCCAAAATCAGAAATTTGTACGCTAAGGCTGAAAGCCTTGCCCCGCAAATATCTTAGCTGCTGTTTTCTAATCACTCTCTTAGTATTTATTGGCTCTCACTTTATTGATTGGAAGTAGTAACTATTCTCTGTCGTGGTTAACAGAGTGTAGTCCTAAATTAAGGGTGCGATCTGTCCAACAAAAACGGCTGGAATCCTTAACTAATAATATTTTTATTAGCTACAAAGTAGCTAATGTCAGCTTTCCTTTTTTTACGCTATGCAGAATCGGCCTGCGAAATCATCAGCAAACTAAATTGACAGACTCACCCAGCTAAAAAGCCGATAAGTCTGTCAACTTCTCTTGCCTTCTCTACGCTGTCCAGCGACGCAGCAACTTAGAAAGTAGTGAAATGAGCGCTGGTGATGCTGCTAGATTGGACACCAGTTAAAATGGCCAAAAGTTCGTTACTCTCGGCAATACGGATGAGGGTATCAGAGGAGGAAGCGCCCGTACCCTGGGTAATCGTTAGTTGTGCAAAGCTTAGTCCATCAGTGAGGGCGATCCCATCTTTATTGCCGCCAGTAGCAGTAAAGTCAAGAATCGTATCCACGCCTTCACCCCGCGCGAGAACGAAGGTATCTTTGCCCGCCCCACCGATGAGAGTGTCGTTGCCAGCACCACCGATGAGAGTGTCGTTATTGTTTCCGCCATCAAGACTGTCGTCACCGGCATCCCCGGAGAGGAAATCGCTGCCAGATTGTCCCGTCAGTGTGTCGCCATCCTGTCCACCCCAGAGGGAATCATTGTTAGCACCACCGTCAAGGAAGTCTTTGCCGGCATTGCCGTAAAGTTGGTCATTGCCGTTGTCCCCAGTCAGGGTATCGTCACCGTCACCTCCGAATACAGTGTCGTCGCCGATACCTCCATTGAGGAGATCATTGCCTGCCCCTCCTAAAATTTGGTCGTTGCCAGAACCACCAGTAAGGGTATCGTTGCCGCTGCCACCCGTGAGAGTATCTGCTGCTGAGCCACCAGTGAGGTTAACGGGTGGTTCAGTGACAGGTGGAGTAGTTGGTGTGGTAACGGGTGGTTCAGTGACAGGTGGAGTAGTTGGTGTGGTAACGGGTGGCGTGGTTGTATCTACCGGGGCCGTTGGAGTGCTAACCGGTGGTGTAGCGGTATCTGTTGGTGTAGTTGGGGGCGGGGTGTTGGTATCTACCGGAGTAGCTGGAGTGTTAATCGGCGGGGTGCCGGTATCTACCGGAGTAGCTGGAGTGTTAATCGGCGGGGTGCCGGTATCTACTGGGACAGTTGGAGTATTAACCGGTGGTGTGCCGGTATCTACTGGGGGGACAGTTGGAGTGTTAATCGGCGGTGTGTTGGGATTTGCTGCCGGCTCAGAGACTGGTGTACTCGGATTTGCCGGAATCCCGTCAGGTTTTGGCGTGGTGGTATCTGTCGGGGCAGGAGTCGCATCAATAACGGGTGGTGTGCTAACAGGCACGCGAGTCCCGTCAACAACTGGCGGCGTGGGGGTTGTTGGCGCTGGGGTGTTGGTGGAAACCGGGGGTTTTGTGGTTTCAGGGCTGCTGTTTGGTGTTGGTGTGGGATTCGCAATCGGTGCGCTGCCGGTGGAAAGGGGCGCTGGTGTGGCACTCTCTGCTGCTGGTTCTTCTGGGAAAGCCGGCAGTTCGGGAATGTTGATTTCGGAGATAACAGCAACTTTTGGGGGAGTGGGGATAGAGGTGATTTGGATGCCTTTGAGGATGGCGAGGAGTTCCCCAGTTTTGATGTAGTTGACGAGGGTATCGCCGGCAAAACTGCCTGTACCTGCGCTCAAGATGATTTGGTTGAAAGTGAGATCACCGATAAAGCCGAAGGTATCTTTTTCTTTGGCGGAGTTGAAGTTGAAGATTGTTTCGACACCGTAGCCAACCCCCAGCATGAAAATATCTTTGCCGGTGCCGCCGTACAGATAGTCGTTATCCATGCCGCCATAGAGGATATTATTGTCCGCTTCGGCATAGAGGGTGTCGCTGCCTTTGCCGCCTTGCAGCACATCGTTGCCGGTGTGGGCAAAGAGAACGTCGTCTCCTTGGTTGCCTAATAAGGTGTCGTCCCCCGCGTCCCCGTAGAGAGTGTCATTATCGTCGCCACCTATGAGAAAGTCGTCGCCCGCGCCACCGTCGAGAAGGTCGCTACCGCTTTCTCCATAGATAGTATCGTTGTGAGAACCGCCAGAGATTTGGTCGTTGTCTTTGCCGCCGGCAATGAAGTCGTCACCGGAACTGCCATCGAGAATATCAGCACCCGCGCCGCCGATAATGGTGTCGTCCCCAGAACGCCCAAGAATACTGTCATTGCCGGCGTTTCCGTGCAGGTAGTCGTCTCCTTCACGCCCGTCGATATAGTCATTTCCATTGCCGCCAAGGAGGGTGTCTTCACCGACTTTGCCATCAAGGATGTCGTCTCCACCTAATCCGCTGAGGATGTTGGCACCGTTGTCGCCGATGAGGGTGTCGTTGTATTCCGAGCCAGTGACGTTTTCGACATTGCGGATTCTGTCGCCTTCTGCGTCACCGCCGACACCCCGCCCAGGTTGCAGGTGGATGTAAACGGGGGATTTTGAGTCAAAGTAGGAGACGGTATCGCTGCCGGCTCCGCCATCCATGAAGTCGGCTCCGGGCCCTCCGATAAGGGAGTCGTCACCGTCGTTGCCGTAGAGTTTGTCGTCGCCTTCGTTGCCAAATATCGTGTCGTTGCCGCCGTCGCCGCTGAGGTTGTCGTTGCCGGTTTCTCCATACATCAAGTCGGTACTATCTCCGCCGTTCATGGTGTCGTTGCCGTCGCCACCGTAGAGAGTGTCTTCTCCCGCGTCGCCGCCCATGACGTCGTTGCCGCCGTCTCCGTAGAGGATGTCGCTGCCATCGTTGCCGCTGAGGGTGTCGTTACCGGCATCTCCGTGCAGCAAGTCTTCGCCGCCATTGCCTTCTAAAATGTCATTACCGTCGTCTCCGTGCAGGGTATCCTTGTCAGCACCGCCGCTCATTATGTCGTCTCCGGTTCCTCCGTAGAGGGTGTCTTCTCCGGCGTCGCCTGCCATGAGGTCGTTTTCGCTGTCGCCGTAGAGCAAGTCGTTGCCGGTGCCCCCACTCATGGTGTCGTTGCCTGCGCCTCCGTAGAGGGTATCTTCGCCATCATTTCCGGTGATTTGGTCGTTGCCATCTTCGCCGTAAACGAGGTCATTATCGGCATCGCCACTCATTTGGTCATTGCCGATGCCACCGTGAAGGGTGTCTTCTCCAGCGTCTCCTGCTATTGTGTCGTTGTCGGCATCGCCATACAGCAAGTCTTGACCTTGGTTGCCGTTCATTCGGTCGTTGCCGGCACCACCAGAGAGGGTATCTTCGCCATCATCTCCCGTCATTTGGTCGTTACCGTCTTCGCCGTAGAGGATGTCGTTGTCGGCGTTGCCACTCATTTGGTCGTTGCCGGTTCCGCCGTGTAGGGTGTCTTCGCCGTTGTCTCCGGCTATGACATCATCGCCACTGTCGCCATAGATGAGGTCTTGGTCATCGTTGCCGTTCATTTGGTCGTTGCCATCGCCACCGTAGAGGGTGTCGTTGCCGGCGTTTCCGGTCATAATGTCGTTTTCGCCGTCGCCAAATAGCAGGTCTTGGCCATCGTTGCCTTGGATATTGTCGTTGCCGGCGTCACCGTGAATGATGTCTTCGCCTTCGTTGCCAAAGATGTTGTCGTTACCATCGTTACCGTTGATAATATCGTTGCCTAGGTCGCCGGTGATGTTGTCGTCCCCTGCATCTCCATAGATGCTGTCGTTGTCATTGCCGCCGGAAATGTTGTCGTTGTCGTTCCCACCGGAGATGGTGTCGCTGCCGTCGTTGCCTTGGATGTTGTCTTGACCGTTATCTCCCTGGATGCTGTCGTTTCCGAAGTTGCCATAGATAGTGTCGTTGTTGTCGCCACCACTGATGAAGTCGTTGCCATCATCGCCGCTGATGCTGTCGTCTCCGGCATCTCCTTGGATGTAGTCATCATGGTTGCCGCCGGAAATGGTGTCTTTATCGTTGCCGCCAGAGATGGTGTCTAAACCGTCGTTTCCTTGAATGTTGTCGTTGCCGTCGTTGCCTTCGATGTAGTCTTGGTCGGCATTGCCGGTAATGTTGTCGTCACCAGCATCTCCTAAGATGCGATCGTTGCCGCTGTCGCCCGTGATGATGTCGTTGTCATTACCGCCAGAGATGGTGTCGTTGTCTTCGTTGCCTTGAATGTTGTCTTGACCGTCATCTCCTAAGATGCTGTCGTTTCCAAGGTTGCCAGCGATAATGTCGTTGTTGTCGCCACCACTGATGAAGTCGTTGCCGTCATCGCCGCTGATGCTATCGTCTCCTGCATCTCCGAAGATTTGGTCATCCTGGTTCCCACCAGAAATGGTGTCTTTGTCGTTACCACCAGAGATGGTGTCTAAACCGTCGTTTCCTTGGATGCTGTCGTTGCCGTCGTTGCCTTCAATTTTGTCTTGATCGGCATCTCCGGTGATTTGGTCGTCGCCTTCGTTGCCGAAGATTTGGTCATCCTGGTTCCCGCCAGATATGGTGTCGTTGCCGATGTTGCCTTCAATTAAGTCGTGACCGTTATCGCCGGAGATAATGTCGTTGTCTTCGTTTCCTTGGATGGTGTCTTCGTTATCACCACCAGAAATGATGTCTTGTCCGAGGTTGCCTTGGATGCTGTCGTCCCCAGCATCTCCAGAGATAATATCGTTCTCTTCGTTGCCGAAAATAAGGTCGTTTCCAATACCGCTGGAGATAATATCGTCGCCAGCGTTGCCTTCAATACTGTCCTGGCCATCATCACCGAAAATCACGTCTTGATTTTCGTTACCGAATATCTGATCATCACCATTTCCACCAGCAATGATATCATTGCCCAACCGACCAAATAATAAGTCATTCTCTTCTCCTCCCCGAAGAGAATCATTTCCAACTCCACCATCAACGAAATCTTGACCGTCTTCACCTTTTAAGGTGTCGTTGCCTTCGTCTCCGCTGAGATTATCGCTGCCAATTCCGCCCGATATCTCATCATCTCCACCATCACCCCGTACAACATCGCTACCTGTACCCGCATCGATGATATCGCTGCCAGAACCACCCGAAACTAAATCATTATCGTCACCAGCGCGTATAATATCGTTTCCAGCCTCACCTTTGATAAAATCCGTACCGGAACCAGTTTCTATTAAATCGCTTCCTAGACCTCCTTGTACCGCATCATTTCCATCACCACTGGTAACAGTTATTGGAATCGATATTCTTTCTGACTCAATGACAGTATCATCCTTACCACCATCAATAACAATCTTAGTGATTCCAGCATCACTATAGGATTGAGTTAGTCCGAAAGAACTTACCTTGACAGAGCCTTTCTCAAGCTTGACGTACTCGTATTTATCTTTGACGTTGACAATTTCTCGATTTTTTGAATTGGCACCCAGATTAATCTGTAATGTGCCACCTTCAATAGGTGTTGCTAGCTTTGGAGAACGAGCCAGTGTCATATTACTGGTATCAAATCCAGCAACTTTGACACGGGGGCTGTTCCACTCCCATCGTTTGCCTGCTCCCCAATCAGGCCAACCGACTTCAGCATAGGTGGTTAAACCAGCAGTAATTTCACCGGCTACTTGCAGGGGCCAGAGTTCTGAATAACGTGCCTTTTGATCTCCATCTTCATCGACTACATCAAACCATAGGTCTCCATAGATACCGCCCTGAACTCCACCACGAGCAATTCCCGCTTCTGTTGCACCTCCAGCTTTAATACCCAGATCTAACTTAACAATAGGTGCATCCTTGTCTGTTCCATTATTGGCATCATCGACGTAAAAACCATTTAAAACAGAGGCAAAATTTGCTGGATTGAATGGGTCACCACTCTCTGCAAGCTGTTTGAAGCCGTATGAATCAAAACCCAGAGAAAGACCGCCTGAAATTCCGCCACTGCCCGCCAAAGTGACACCTAGTGGCCCCGTGATAGGGATGTACTCGTTCATTGAGAAACCGCCACTAATGCCAGGAGGAGTATACTTGATGAGGTTTAGGTCTTTTCCAAGAAACAGGTTAAAAAGGCTTAATGGATTCTTGAGAACGGGAATTTCAAATCCACCACCGGGTAAAGTTTCAAGAGATGAAACAAAATTCCCATAACCAGAAAATTGATTCTCTAATTGGGGTGGAGGGTTATTAGGGTCTGTTGTTATATCTACCGGTGCAGGCTGTCCCATTAATGCCAGTTGCTCTTGAAAGCTTTTAACTTGCTGGATTGGATTAATAGATGGAATCCCACGAATATTAAATGAGGGATTTGTTAGATCAAAGTCTTGAAGTTCATAAGAACCAACTTTGAGTTCAAAGTTTTCACCCTCTTTTAATGTCGGAGCTGCATTAATAAAATTTACGAGCTTAGACACATTATCCACTAAGCTCAAGTCAAGACCATCAGATAAGGAATCAGCCAGATCTATTATAGTGAACTTACCATCGTTATTGGCATCAAAGAAATTTCCTAGTTCTGGGAGGTCTTTTAGAAGACCAATTTCTGCTTGTAGGGCTTGAGTAAAAGGGGCAAGTGGTTGAGTAACAGATTGAACGTTCTTTATGACAGGATTCACAATACCAGAAAAAAACTTGCCAGCATCTAGCTTGATATCTTCAAAGGCTATCTTCCCTGGCTTTGAGTTAGTTTTAATATATTTTTCGCCAGCACCTATCTTTGCTTCTCCAATATTCCAATCAACGATAAAATCGCTTTTGAGAGATGGAAGTTCAATTCCAGAATTTAGAACTTTGGTTTCTAATTCTAAGTTAACCTTTAGATCGCCTCCCAATATTGCTGAAGTATCATTGATAGAAATAGCACCATTACCATCTGCATCTAAATCGATGCCTAAATTAGCATTAAATGAAGTTCCGTTATTTTTTGCATTGAGAACTAAAAAGCCTAAAGCAGCTTCTAATTCAACAGATGAACCAAGTTCAAGGATAGAATTGATTTTAATATCTTTACTGTCAGGAAATTTTAACTTGACGCCTCCATCCTTAGACAGTTCGACAATAAAGTCTAGGCTCACATCTAGTTCTCCTTTCACGTCATCATCTCCGCCCTTGATTTGCATTCCAAGGGCTGGGAGGCTAGACTCAAGAGAGAAAGGAGAAGATGCCGCAATTTTATTTTTGATGCCGACGGAAAAGGTTAGATAATCTTCTGTTTCTCCCAGAGTTTTTATAGTTCCAATACTACTAAAAGAACCCTTTAAGTTACTAATAAAGTCTGCTGTATTTCCAGCATTTGTTGACAAATTATTTACAGCATTATTTAGAGAACCAATAAAACCCGTTTCTATTTTTTGCTTTAATACGCTTGCCTTTAAAAGAGGGATGTCTGTTGAGAAAGCTGATTGAGCTAGAACACTACTTAAGTTTTTTGCAAAATTTTTCAAGGCCGTGTTAACCAGACCAAAATTATTCCCTTGATAAGTTCCCATTGAATTGTCCTCTTTTACTAGAAATTTGGATTGGAGATAGAAGCGATGTGAGCCTAGGATTGAAAGAGATTCCTCTTTCAGCCAGGGTTAAAACGGACAAAATCTATTCAGTGTGAGAGTTCATTACTGCCAAAACCGGTAGTATTTGCTCCATTAAACTATCCCTTATCCCAATTTATGATGCTGCAAATACTTACAATTAACAGCCTCCCACTGCTGCCGCAACTCTTCTAGCTTATTGGCATCAAATTTGTCGCCAAAAGCGGTTTGAATCTTGGCGAGAAAATCTTCACTACCGGCAAATTCCTGCAAAACGCTGCAAGCATTCTGACGAGCTTGTTCAACTAAGGTTTGCGTCATTTCTGCGGAGTTGGAAGTAAACATGGTTCTATCCTTTATTAAGTGTTAGGTGGTTGTTGGTGTAATTTTTGATTGCACTCAGAATTAGCTAGGGGGTCTCTGGGGTGAAACCTAGATCCTCTGCAAATAGGCTAATAAGCAAACTTTCTAATAAGATGGGAATTGCAATTCTTTGGCTAACCCAGCTTGCAGTTATAAAATTTTGCAATGCAGATTAGCAGGAACAGCCTGCTCGAAGAACGCTGCTACAAAAAACTATTGCTCTATATCGGCAATATGGCTAATTCATCTTGATAAAAGCCGTCATCATAGGCCAAATATATGCCTATTTCTGGTTAATTTTCGTACAAAAAACTTTAAGGTTAAGCCCCTGCCTGAGAGGAGGTTAACTTGGCTATTGGGTGGTATTGGTATAATGGAATTCCTATCTTCAGCAGGAGGTAAAATTTCGGCAGAAAAACTTGGATTGGGTAATTTATTATCACTAACCGTTGCGGGATTGGTGTCGATCACTGAGACAGTTTTGATAACTTGAGTTTCGCATTTTTTCAGGTTGATATCCATATCGCTAAAGCCTTGAGCCGAAACCTCGACAGCCCCCGCATTGGGCCGGTTACACTTGTAGGTATCCAAAAGGCCACTTCTTTCTACATAATCTATAGAAATGTAGCCGTCGTTCAGATTTCCCAAATCTAATGGCATAGCTTAGCTCCCTGAAATATTTCAATATATGCTTTTTTACGCACTAACGGGCCTTATATGAGGTTCTCATAGGCTCTCCCCAATATTTTTTCCAGCTTTTTTAGACCCTTAAAACATAAATGCGTAAGAAGCTTTGAAGTAAGTTTAGTGTGACTTATTACCAAAAACAAGGATTACTATAAAACTTTATGGAAACTTCATATAACTCCCATTATTTTATACAAACTTTACAAGAAGTTATATAGATTTATACAAAAACTCTCATAGTAGCCAAAAGACCTAAGAAGTAAATCCGATAAGAGTTTCAGCCCAAATACTCAGCTAAGATAAACCTTTATTTTGTCCTAACTCAATAAAATCTACCAACCCCGATGGACTCTCCACCATCACCGGCACTCCCAACTTCAGTAATATCACTGCCCTCACGCCTTTACTTGCACGTCCAATTTCAGTAATATCACTGGTCTCACATATTCACCGGCCTAATTGGTATCATTGGTTATGCCTACACTACGGGCTTATCCTACATTACAAATGAATGAGCGATTACTCAAGGTGGAGCAACGGGTTGATGTTGAGGGGCCGGTGGTAGTTCGGGGGCCGGTGAATTTTGAGAACTCGGTTTTTACGCTGAAACTGGTGGATGCTAGAGGGCCGGTGGAACTCCAGGGGCCGGTCAATTTGTCAGCGTTAGTGCAATGGTTGGATGCTGATGGAACGCTTGAGCATCGGTGGAACGCTTGGTTGCCAGTGTCATGGTTGGAAATTCTTTAACTCATAACTGTTTCAGGCCGGCATAGAAAAAATGTACATCACCGGCCTTCCCGCCACCATCGGCATCACCGACATCCCCAGCCTCCTCACCACCACCGGCCTTCTCGCTACTACTGGCACCACCGGCATCCTTGAGTCAAATCTCTGCATACCTCTCCAAAGTTAACTAAAAGCCCCTACGCGATGCAGTGAGGGAGCATCCCGTTTTTGCAAGTGTACCAGACTGTGGTACAATAAATTATATTTCACTCACATAAATGTAACCTCTG
>NZ_JAMXEX010000045.1 GCF_025370775.1 Ancylothrix sp. D3o
TTTCTTGCACCCTTACTACTTTTTTGGTCGGAAAATCCCTACACTGTTTACTTTTCTCACTGATTCAGCAAGCCCTAGCTAGTAGGGGTGAAATTACCCCCCCTTGCGGTGTTCCCGTCTCTGTAGGGTTATATTCCCCTTTCAAGACTTTCACCAGCTTTTAACCATCTTTGGATTAAATCCCGTTTAGGAAAATTTCCTAATTGCTTCAAGATGGATTCATGGGCAATGTTATCGAAAAATCCTTTGATGTCAGCTTCTAAAACCCAAGCGCCTCTAAGTCTGCAAAGTCTTACAAAACTCTGCTTTATAGCATCTTGACAGCTTCTACCGGGCCTGAAACCGTAATTATTTGGCTCAAACACAGCTTCCCATTCGGGTTCTAGCGCGTTAACTACTATTGCCTGGTCGATTCTGTCGCGCACGGTTGGGATACCTAGCGGTCGTAACTTACTGTTAGGCTTTGCTATCATTACCCGTCTAGTTGGGTCTTGATTTGAGCCTTTCCAGTTGTTTACCAGCTTCACCCTAGCTTGAGGGGTATTGACTATTTCTTTGTCAATTCCTGCCGTTGCTTTTCCTTTATTGGTTTGGGTGATTCTCCGAACTGACAGTAGTAGATTTGCGTGGCTTCTTAACATTAACTTTTGAAGACTTCTTAATCTTCTCCAGAAACCCAAGTTTTCGAGCGAGAAAGATTCTTTGACGTAAATTCCTAACCAATGAGTGGATTTTTCGCCAGTTAATTTGGCTCCAATCTTCTAGTGGCTTCTTTAGTCCGTTTGTTGGTTGTGATTCCGACATCTAACTTATCCTCAGATACGGTTTTTATTGTCTGGTCTCTTTCTCATAAGACCCAAGGCAAGTCTGCTATCCCTTTCGGTCAGGGGCAAATTTTGAACCCCTATCCTCCTCATTACAGGGAGGCTTTCGCTTTTTGCCTCATCCTCTACCCCCCAGAGACTTCTGCTTTCCTTACGGTCGGCTTACCATAGGTTTCGACCTTCCTATGGACTCTGTAGGGTTTACCCTGTTGTATCGCTTGGTTGTCTGTTCTCTCTGTAGGTGCTGTCTTTTCTGCGGTGGGAGTTCGTTCATACGTTTTGATGAGGTGAAACCATCAAAACCACCCACTTACTTTTTGGTTCGGGCCTGTCAGCCTTATTTGGCCCGTTAGGGGATGACGCAGTTTAAGCGACAGTTCACTTGCGTTCACCTTTAAGAGAATCCCTCTTGCTCCTGACTGAGGGGGGCTGTCAGCCTAGGTTACTTTCGGGGTCTGCATTCCGCCGTTTTCGTTACCTAATCGGGCGTGACCATACCATTACTGGTATTTTCCGTGAGGGTAGGGGGTATGAATCCCCGGCGTTTGGCTGGCCCTACTTACCAATTGACCAGTTCAGGTCGCGCTCCACCGACCCCCAAACATTTGCCTGTGTCCCCGCATCCACCGGCCCCAAAAAATCCACCGGCCATCCAGCAGAGTAATCGGTGTCTGGAGATTCGCTTGCGCCACCGTAAATGCCGGCCTTTACAGATCCACCGGCATTTACAGATCCGCTGACCTCATAAAATTTGCCTGCATTGTCATATCCACCGGCTCTTACAAATCCATCGGCTCTGACAGATTCACTGGCTTTAACAGATTCATCTAGCCAGAAAACAATGTTTGAATGCGGATGCTCAAGAAGCGCAGTTTTGAGCATATCGATGAAGGAGTAGATCCAGAGGTCGGCTTGGTTTGGAGGGGGGAATTACAGCGAGACGCCTCCTAACATTTTGTATAATTTACAATCCTTAAACTTAATCCGATTGCCCTTTCTGGTACGCCTCCCCAAGCCCCCAACCGGCCCTATCTAGGATGGCGTGCAACCCGCTACAGTAACTCTGCCCGTGATAAGTAAAAGTTTCATTGCATAATTCATCATTGACGTTTATTTATTTGTAAACTTATGTAAATAAATTATAATAGAACTTCTTTAAATCTTGACAAGCTTATAAGCTCCAAGCTAACTTGGTTTAGTTTGAACCAGATTATAGTTTAGGCTAGTTATCGAGATTAATTCGCCTCTCAAAGTAGTATCAAGGAAATTTTAGCAAAAAATGGATGAATTTATGCTTCAAAATATTACACCTCAACTAAATGGCTCTTCTTTATTTTTATATCTAGTACCAGTTTTAGTTTTTACTAGCGTAGGGTCTGTACTGAGTTGGCGATGGTGGAAAGAAAAGGAAGCATACAAATCATTACAATCCCTTCCTTCGCCTCCAAAACACTGGCTTTTAGGAAATCTCCCACAGATATTAGCAGCAGTCAAACAGAAGAAATTATTTCGCCAATTTTTTGATTGGAGCAAGCAGTTAGGCCCGATGTACGTCATCTGGAATGGCAGGATACCAGTTGTTATTTTAAGTAAACCAAAAGTAATCGAAGATACTATTATCAATGGAATGAGAGATGGTAGCTTAATTAGATCGAAGCGATTACGCCAAGCATGGAATGATATCAGTGGCCCAATTATGATCGGAGAGACAACAACCGAGTGGCAGTGGCGACGAAAAGCTTGGAATCCAGAATTTAGTTCGAGCAGTCTCTCCAAATATGCAGGAATAATTAGCCAAGCCTGCGAACAAGTCATTGAAACCCTTAAACAAGTTACTCCCTCAAAAGAAGTTGAAGTAGATCCTCTGTTTGTCGAACTAACAATGAGAGTAATTTCCTCTCTTGTACTAGGTACTCCTGTAGATAGAAATAGCCCTAGTCCTGAAGGGCCGTCTTTGGAAGTTAATAAGATGTACGAAGCGATGTCTGTTGTAGGTTATCGTTTCCTGCGACAAGCTGCTGGCGAGAAAATTTGGATGAAATATTTACCAACTCAGAATTCACGGGATTATTGGGCAGCAAAGCGATATTTAGCCGAATTTCTCACCCCCCGCGTAGAGTTAGCGCTACAGATGAGAGAACATAATCAACCTGATTTCTCGCAAGTTAGTAGTTTGTTTAGGGAATCAATGTTAGTAAGAATTGCGGCTAAAGAACCGCAATATGAGCGCGACAGCTTAATAGCAGAAGTCGTTGAGCTATTAATAGCCGGAACTGACACCACAGCCCATACTTTATCCTTTGCAATTGGGGAATTAAGTTTAAATCCTAGAGTGCTTCAACAAGCGAGGGATATCGTTGATAAAGTTTGGCAAGAACAAGGTGAAATAAACCTAGAAAGCCTAAAAGAATTGGCATATATTCGCGCCATCATCAAGGAAACTCTGCGCCTTTATTCAGTCGCCTCCGGCTCGACTTCATTAGAGGCACAACGGGATACTGTAATTGAGGGTAAGATAATTCCGCGTGGGACAAGAGTATCTTGGTCAATGCTTGCAGCCGGCAGAGATTCAGAAGTTTATGTCAATCCAGAAGAATTTTTGCCGGAACGTTGGTTAGACAAGAATAAGGAAACGATTTCACTACCAATGATAGACTTTGGATCAGGGCCGCATCGTTGCTTAGGAGAGCATTTATCAATGCTTGAAGGAACGATGATGTTAGCATTATTGCTACGCCACTTCGATTGGGAATTAGTCAATGGTCGTTCGTCTCTTGAACAATTGCAGCAAAACCTTTTAATTTATCCATCAGATCGAATGCCAGTGCGTTTTCAAGAGAGGAACTGAGGCACAATCGGTAAAATGTTGTAATTTCTAGGAATCAACAAGATAAACAGATTAGCACAGTCTCCGCTATCTTTTATGTTGCTTTAGGGTGGACTGGTTCCGCAAGCTCCCAACGACGAACCCGCATCATACCAAATCCGCTTAAAAAAGGTAACTTATCTGTGGAGCAAGCAACAGCCTCCGCTCATAGTAAGCAGGATGCAAAAAGCACTGGTAAAAAAAACGACCACCCAAAAGAGCCTATATAAACCGGATTGGCGTTGCTGAACTATGGTATGATAAAGTTGTCCTCAGAGCGTCAAAAATAACACACATTGAAAAGCAATATTATGAAGTGCCCCGAATGTAATTCTACTCATGTCAATAAAAATGGTCATAAAAAAGGTAAGCAAAATTATATTTGTGTCCGATGTAAAAGACAATTTATAGATGATTATAAGCTTCAAAAAGGATATTCCAAAGAATTTCGGCGTGAATGTCTAAAAATGTATGTTAATGGCCTGGGGTTTCGAGCAATTGAAAGAATCAAAAATGTACATCATACTACAATCATTAATTGGGTAAAAGAAGCAGGGAAACTCTTACCAGATTTTTACGAACCAGAAACAACCCCCGAAGTGGGAGAGTTAGATGAATTACAAACATTTGTGGGTTCAAAAAAAACAAAACCTGGCTCTGGACAGCGGTAGACCATTTTAAGCCTGGTATTTTAGCATGGGTTTTAGGCGACCATAGCGCCAAAAGTTTTGAACTACTATGGACGGAAGTTAGTAAATGGGAATGCTACTTTTATGTAACGGATGGCTGGAAAGTTTACCCACATTTTATACCGGATGGAGACCAGATCCCACCGCAAAACCTATAGGACAAGAGTTGAAGGTGAAAATACAAGACTCAGACATTACTTGGCTCGGTTAAAAAGAAAAACTCTTTGTTATTCTAAGTGTGAAAAAATGCTAGGGTATTCAATTAAATTACTAATTCATTATCTAAAATTTGGAGATGTTCCAATTCCCCATCAAAATCCGGGAAATCATTTTCGACTCCCCTCCCGTATTTTTGCTCGTATCATACCCGTGCTTCAGCAACGCCCGTTTTCTTTATGCCGGCCTGAAACAGCCATGAGTTTTTTAATTTCCAAGCGAGACACCGGCCTGTTTACGTTCAGGAGCTTGTCTACGTTCACCGGCTCCTAAAAATCCACCGGCCCCTAACAGATCCACCGGCCCCCAAACATCCATCCGTCTCACCCCATCCAAGAACCCTTGGAGTTCCACATACTCCCAAATCCATCGGCTTCATAAAGTCCACCGGCCCCATGACATCATTCGGCGCTGGGAAAATCACCGGCCCCTAACAGATCCACCGGCCCCTAACAGATCCACCGACCCCTCAACATCCGTCTGTCCCACCCCCATCCAAGGGCACGAGCAAGTTCCACCGACTCTCACAAAATCACCGACTTCCAAAAAATCCATCGGCCCCATGATAGCCTAAACTTCTCTAATAACTAATAGGCTCAGGCTGAATACTTGTTTCTCCGAACACCGGCATCATCCCCTCATCCAATCTCCCCGGCCTGCCAAATCAATACCCCATCTCCAACTGCTATTTTGTTGGCATAGCCTGTAACCAGCCAAGGCATTTCCATCCGCATCCCATCACTAATCGCACGCACGGGATCGTTAGAGAGGGGCGGGATGGCAACATCCGCCTCGACTCTACCTCTCGGCTTTACCCCGAGTTCATCTTGGCGTGGATATCTGACCAGCCCCGCCGTCAGTTGCATGATGTGATGGAGGTCTTCGATTGTGCTGTTGCTGCTGACAAGTACACGACGCCAGATCATAAGGCTAATGCCCAGCAACACTATCTTTAGTTGGTAGACTAGACGACAGGTTGAGATAATTGCAGCATCCGGTTATCCTACCCCATTTTCTCTCCTATCTCCCCTGAAATTTTTCGCTCTCCTACCGGAATTAAATTTACCGAATTACATACAATATAATCAACAAAAATATCCCCAGATGAATGATAGTATATTAAGGGGTTCGTGTAACTTTTTTACTCCTCACAATGAAAACTATTTAGACTTATAAATACAATTTTTGGTAATTGGTCTGAATAATATATAATAAATCCTTGATTATTATTTGTTTTTTTTAGTTTAGGTTAAATATCCTAATTCTTTTAACCATTGGCTTTGGAGATGACAAGTAAATTGTTTTTGATACACCTTAATTTTAATGAGGTTTTGTGCTTCATTTATTTTGGATTCATCTTCTATCAAAAGTTGGTGGGCAATTAAATTTACACTTGTATGTAATTCCTCATACTTAATAGTGATAGTTTTCGCAGGCAAACAGGACAAAATCTTTGAAATATGTATGTTCCAAAGTTTAAACGCATATTCTATATCGGCAATTATAGTTTGTTCATTTGATTGGCATAAACTTACAGCCACATCCCGACCATCCCTAATTATGTGAATGAATAATGCTTTGGGATAAACAGCACACCAAGTAGGTAAAAAGTAAGAAGAACGCGGACATTTCCAGTGCCAATATTGATTTAAAATTTGAGGGTATTTAAACTCAACAAGCCTAGCAAACTCTTGAGCAAGAACCTTATATTTAAAATTATCTTGATAAGATTCAATTAAATCATTTTTATACCAGAAATCGCCTCCAAATTCAATTTGCATAAGGGTTTTATGAAACTGTAAAAAATCTTGATGTTCTTTCCAGGGATTATCAATAGGACCACTAAAACTACCTAGCTTTTCTAATATAGAAACGAGCGCTCTTGTACCAGAATGATTGCATCCAATGATAATTATTGGGTTATATGCTAATGAATTCATAATTCAAGTATGGTAAAAAATGCGGATACAGCAAAGTAAATTTTTTCAGGTTATTTACCGATAACAGCTTCAAATGCTGTCAACCAATAGGGCGCTACTTGTTCCCATGTCCAACTGTCTAAAATAGATTTTCGAGCATTTAATGCACAAGCTTTTAAGAGGCTTCTATTACTATTTAAAAATAGTAAATTTTCTACTGTTGCTTCTAATGTCCATTCAGGAATAATCCAGCCATTATAGTTAGATTTAATGATTTCAGGAACATCACCAACATTAGTAGATAAAATAGCTCTACCACAGGAAAGAGCTTCCCTGATTGGAGTTGATGCTCCTTCACTCCTACTGACGCAAATATACAAATCTATTTCATTATAGAAGGAATCCATTTCTTCAAAATTTCTGCCGTTAATGTGTTCAATACAAAAATTAAAATCAAAAATATCGCTATAGCTTTTTTGTAATGGTTGTAAAATATTAGCGAAACCTCTTTTGCCAGAATGGTTTAGAGTTGAACCAGCCCAACCTATTCTGATTTTACTCCTATTAACTTCAACCGGATTTTTTTGTGTAAATAGTTTTTCGTCTACTCCGGCTTTTAAATAGTACACATTTTCGTGTACATCTTTGAACAATTTAAATAGCCTAGGTGAAATAGTACCTAATGCTTTGAATTTTGAAAGATAGACTTGAATTGCTTCTGAAGGCGCCACATCTTTATCAGGCCTTGTTAAAACATTAACTTCTTGCTCAATAGAATAATGAGAATGGATACCCGCTATTATTTTATTAGCGTAAATTTGGCATAACTTTTGTAAATCACGAGACCAGAATGGGAGTTTCCAAAATGACAAATAAATTACGTCACTTTCATCAAAAGTTTTCTTGTCTAAGGAGTCTGGAGTGCAAATTTTAACATCATAATAATCAGATATAAAAGGCTGTAAACCAATGATTTGTCGATGTAAAGCCCAATACCATCTATCAATAATTACAAGTATATTTTTTTTAGCCACTGTTCTAAAGCCAATCCCTTCTTGAAAGTTATAAGTAAGAGGAGCATGATTTTACTAATAAACCCGATCTCAATAGGTTTTCAATTTCGTTAATAGTAAACCCCGCTTTGATCACTTCTGCTACAGTAGTGGGAAATTTAAATTGCTTAAAGAGTTTTTGGACAATTAAATTATTCTCGTACCCATAACTGTAATCGTTGTAATAGCCATGAGTTCCATAATAACACCAGGCTGGTATTTTAAGAAGATCGCTAGATGATAACAGTTTTGAATAGGTTTCCTGGATTGGTGAACTTAGCTGAACTTCAGTTATAGCTTTCTCATATTCAACTAGCATACGTTCATATCCATAGGTGCTGTCAATAAACTCTCGTGCTTCATCAATGTTATATCTACTGTTAATGGCTGCCTCAACTGCGTCTACTGTTGCTTCTAAATCGCCATAATCAACTTTGGTAATCAGGCTGTCGGGCAAGAGATCGCGGTATGTTGCAACTCGTGAAACAACACATGGGGTACCACAGGCGACAGATTCAACACAGCTATTACCAAATGCTTCAACAAAGTTACCAATGCAAAGGGTAGCCCGTCCAAGGGAGTAATACTCTGGCAATAATTCATAGCTAATCCACGGATGATAAATAATAAGGTCACCAACATTGAGTTCATTGGCATAATTCTGCACTTGGCTGTAGATTGTCTGGTAAATATGTTTACTGTCATTGGCAACCTGTTCATCAATCCAGAGGGGGATTAATAATTTAAGATCGTCGCCAATCTTACCAAGCCGTTGGCGCAGCTTTGCCATTACTTCAATAGCCTCATAGATTCCTTTTCGGGGATCTGGTCGATGAGGATAGAGAATCGGAATTGCTGTTTCTGGTAATACAATTAGTTGGCGGATTTGGTTAGTTGAACTAGGACGGAAGTGTAAGAGGTTGATTCCATTTGGAATAACTCGGAGCCGCTCTACCACTGATGGGCAGAAAGTAGAGAATGCGTCTATTACGCAGTTAGCTACATACTGTGAGTTGAGAATGAGGAGGTCGCGCCGAAAGGAAAACGCTCCTGCCAGGGTATCAGGGTAAACGAAGTCACGAAAAGACACTACAGTCGGCACATCGTTGTATAGGAAATGGTAAAGTAGTTCGCCATCATGCACATAAAGTACATCTGCGGCTTCAACTGCACGACGGATGTCAACTATAAGATTCGATAAATTATAAGGGGCTGTATAGTAAGGTTCAGGATACGTCTCTTTTAAATGGAGTATTGGTAAAACAAAAACATTTTGGCCAAGCTGAAAAGGTTCAGCATTATCCCTACGAAATGTACACAGAATATTAACCTGATGCCCCATTTTTCCCCAATACAAAGTAATCTCTCTAAGAATTTTTTGGGAACCACCATGAACATGATGAGGAAAAATGGGACCAACTGAAAAAACAACAATATTCATCATTAATAAACATGGGTGAGAAAGGTGAAAGGCTTATCAAACAATAATTAGAAAAAGCGATGAATTAGCTCAAAGCTTCTAAACACAAGTGTTGGGTAATATCATAGAGTAGTTAGGGGGCAGATTCTCAAAGAATACTAACGTAGATAGAGCGATCGCTTGCTTGTAGCACAAAACAAGCGGAGCGCATCCCCCAGAAGTAACAACAGATGATTACAGGTGAGATGAAGTCCAAGGTCGATCGCCTTTGGACGACGTTTTGGAATAATGGCATTAGCAACCCCCTTTCGGTAATAGAGCAAGTCTCTTACCTGCTGTTCATCAAGCGGTTGGATGACCTGGAACTGGCCAAGGAGAAGAAGGCGCAACGCTTGAGTAGACCTGTTAAAGACCGAATCTTTTTTGACGGTAAGCAGCGCAGCCGCTGGTTGTATCGCAAAAATCTCACCGACTCCCAGAAAATGCTGCGGATTGTGCGGGATGAGGCGTTTCCGTTTATCAAGACCTTGGGGGGAGAGGCGGGAGATAATGCCTATACTCACCAAAAGTGCGGAAGACTCTGAAATTTTTCGCTCTCTCCAGAACCCAATACCGGGGAATCGCACTTAGGTTTTTAGTTGACCCAATCTTATTGCGTGATTACAAACTTGGGTAAATTATTCTCTACTTGTGTATAGGGGCCGGTAGTTGGATGGGCATATCGGGTTTGGAGGCAGATGGCGGATCGCATTATTTGGAGTTAGTTTGGAGGCCGGTGGTCTGCATTTGCCTACTGAACTGCTGATGGGTGCCGGTGGGATACGGGAGGGGGCCGGTGTTTGCCAGGGATGTCGGGAATTTGTCTATGTTTTTCTTCTGTGCCGGTGGGATACGGTATTGGCCGGTGTTCGTCTGGAGTGCCGGTGCCGTAATTTGTCCATGTTTTTGTTGGGTATGTGGGACACGCTATTTGGCCGCTGTCCGCCTGGGGTGCCGGTAATATACATTTTTTCAGAGCCGGCCTAAAATGGCCATGATTATGAAGAATTTCTCAGAGAGCCACCGGCTTCTAATGGTTCACCGGCCATATAGCGCGTCCATGGGAGTCTTTATCTTCACCGACCCCTCAACATCCAAGGACTCTGGCAGGTTCACCGGCCTCTCAATATTCCCTGACGCTGACAACTTCACCTGCCCCTCAACATCCAAGGACTCCGACTGGTTCACTGACCCCTCAAGATCTACTGGCATGAGCGAATTCCACCGGCCTCTCAATATTCCCAACCTTCTCGAAATTCACTGGCCCCTCGACATCCCTCACCGCTGGCAGATGAACCGGCTTTGTTACATCCAGCAGGAGCCGGTGTGGCTCAAGGTGTAGGGGAAGTTGGTGGTATGTGGGATACGATATTAGCCGGTGATGGCAAGAAGGTCGCTAAAGTTCGTGATGCCAGTCGTGGCGGAGAGGCCGGTGAAATCTCTGGCTGCGGGTGATGGCGGTGAACCCAATGGTGTTGCTGGCGCTGGCGATGCCGATGATGGCGGGGAGGCTGGTGATGTACATTTTCTCTATGCCGGTCTGAAACAGCATGAGTTTAAGAATTTCTCAGGTTTCCACCAGCCCCCAAGTATTGCACCGACATCTAAAAATCCCTCACCACCTCAACATCCACAGGCCATCTAGCAGATTTAACAGTTAGGGATGTCCCCACATAACCCGATCAACTTAGCTTATGCTTGACATCTAAACCATTAGTTATGTAGTTAACGTCGCACATCCCTTGATTACAATTTTCTTTCTTAACTTTTTTATCCTTTTTGCTTCTGCCCTCAGCATAGCTGCCTTCTGCAAAGTTCACAGACTCACGCATTTCGCGGATACGCACCAAATAGCCTTTTTGCTTCTGCCCTCAGCATAGCTGCCTTCTGCCTTAACACCCATCACCAAAATTGCGTGAGAACCTGAAATTTGTCGCGCTCCATTAGGATTAGAGTGGGAAGAATTAACAATTAACCATCATAAGACAATGGATTCCATTAAATATCGATATGCCTGTAATTCTGCGGGGAACATAGTTGACATCGATACAGTTCCTAAAAACTGGAAAAGCTCTGAAACTTTTACCTGTTTGAGTTGTAGCCGTGCTTTGAGTCCTGTCTTGGGAGTCAAGCGCAGGAAGCATTTTCGCCATAAAATTGATTTTGAAAATAACTGCTCACCTGAAACATATTTACATAAACTAGCTAAACAAACTTTTTGGGAAACCTATAACTCTTGCCTTAAAAACAAACAAGGATTTTTCATAGTCTTAAAAATGAAAAAAAGTTGCACTTTCTATGGAAAAGATTTTAATTACCAGTGTGAGCTAGGTGAAGAAGCTTCCCGTTTTGATTTAACTAGATATTTCCCCACAATTAACCTAGAAACTAGAGTCGGTAATTTTATTCCTGATTTATCATTATCGAATGAACGGGGCGATAAGATTTTTATTGAAATTGCTGTAACTCATTTGTCTAGTCAGGAGAAAATCCAATCTAATTACCGAATTATTGAATTAAATGTTAAAGATGAAGCTGACATTGAAGTAATAAAGTCTTGTTTACTTTCTGAAGAGCAAAGCGTAAAATTTTTAAATTTTAACAAAGAGTCTCAAGGGGATTTCTGTTCTGGAAAGTGTATTAATGGGTTGAAGCCAAATGACAGTTGCTCGGCTCGTTATAACTTCTTTGTACTTTATCAAGATAACAAAAGTCGCTTATTTAAGAATATAGGTTTAGATGAAGTAATAGAACTACAGGAATCTCCCTTAATTTTTGAATGGGAATTTGTGATCGTTCCCGACAGTCAGACAATCAGAAGTATATATATCCAAAAAAATATCCAATACTACTATGACGAAAAGCCTATCAAAAATTGTTTTCTATGTCGCTATCAAAGGAATAGCTTTTATGGGTACGAAATTTATTGCCGATTATTAAGGAAATCTGGCAATTCTAATATGGCAACTCAGTGTAATTGTTATTGGCTATCCCCCAAGTTCCTAAAATGAAAATAGCTTAATAGGTAATCTGAGTTCGGGATAAGGAGTGGATAAGGAAAGGAGGAACTGTGTAAGCTGAAATAAGGAAAATAACAATTCAGCGAGTTCCTTCTATGTCTAGTTTAATGGTTAACATCCTTGGTGGTCTGATTGCAAGCATGTCATTAACCTAAGAAGCCTTCGCTTCAGATCGATTTTGCTCTACCTCCATCTGCTTAACCCGAATTCAGGTTAATTAGCCTTGTCTGTGTGCCAGATTCCAATGCTGGAGGATTAGGCTCTATCTATATTATTCATACCAGATTGAGTGCAGTGCTAAGAGTTGTATCTTATGCCAATGCGGCAAGCCGGTAGAAGTTGGATACCCACATCAGGCGATTAGGCTGGTGGGGGATGACATTTTGTTATCGGGTTTGGAGGCCGGTGTATTCTGTTGGCCATTTCATTCATCGGGGCCAAGTCCGTCGTCTGGAGCAGCGGGAGAGGGGCCGGTGTATTCTGTTGGCCATTTTACCCTTAAGTCTGCTATTAAATGCCGGCTTTAGCACATTTAAGAGAGGAGAATGGTAGCTCACACTTGTGCCAAACGAGCACTCTTGGGGGGGATATGGGGCCATATTGCGAGCAACCTGACACAACTCCAAGAAGTGACCTCTTTTTTTTAAACCGGCACCATAGGAAAACAAAAACGAGCGAACGGTAGTTTTCCTCATAAGAACCCATAGAAGATTTGGCGACCCTAAGCCGATGCCCAGCAGGGAGTTCAGGCGATTGAAACCCTACTTTCAATTGCCTTTCATTCAACGTCAAATAACCACTACTTATTTGACAATAATTTTCCCCAAACCACCCATCCATATAAACTCCAGCTTTATGACTATTTTTCTCCTTACAGGTAGTAGGATCGTTGTATCCTTCGGGGTAGAAAAATCCCATGTTGACCTACCGGCACAAAAAAGCAGCACACAGCACGGTAAAACTAACAGACTGTTCGACCGATGAGCAGTTCATTGAGTTGTGGTTGGGTGGCAAAACCGGCAATACCATTGCAGCTTACCGGCAGGACATCGCCCAATTTAAGACGTTTGTGGAAAACCGGCCCCTCACCCACCTGACGATTGATGATGTAGCAGCGTTTGCTAGTGCCTTGGAACAACAGGGTTATGCACCAAGTTCAATCCACCGGCGTTTATATGCAGTCAAATCGTTACTGTCGTTCGGGCAAGCTTGTGGATATCTGATGGATAACGTAGGAGGCTTAATTGAATTAGCACCCGAACCGAAAAAATTAAGTGAACGCATCCTAACAGAAGAGGAAGTTTTATTGCTAATCCACTCAGAACCAAATTCTCGTTATAAATTGATGCTGCGTTTCCTTTACTCCACCGGCTGCCGGTTGAGTGAAATGTGTAACCTGAAGTGGAAGGATTTAAAAAAACGAATCCCAGGCGGGCAAGTCGATATTTT
>NZ_JAMXEX010000046.1 GCF_025370775.1 Ancylothrix sp. D3o
GCTATTAGTATTGCTGCTGATTATGAGATTCTTCAGGAAAATCGCCCTGCAAATCAGTTTATTTATGGCGTGCCATCGGATACTAAGCGCGGGCCGATTGCTACGGGTGGTACACCTTGGGGTTTAGCTGCATCGCCAGTAGCCGATTGGCTGAATACAAATAGCTTTGCTAATACATCAAACGATCTCACACCCACCTTTACATGGGACTTTGACATCCCCGATTCTGAAATCAGCGAAGTCAACCTCTTTGTGAGTACGTTCAAAGAAGGCGAAGGTTTACTACCGTCAGATGAAGTGGTAGATTTATCCAACTCTTCAATTCTAAGAGAACTGGGCGCACAGGAAAAGCAAAACTTGCTGAGTGTGCCTTGGGATGAGTTCGACGACTTTAATCCCAATCGTATCCTCACAGCGACTTGGAAGAAGGATACTGGACTGTGGTACTGGCACGATGGAATTACCCCGATCGCTCAACCCGTTAATGAACTTCAAAATACCAGCACTCGCTTCACGCTACCGGGCGATCGTACCCTAACCGCAGGCCAGACTTATCATTGGGCTATCTCTGCTGTCAGCAACAACGGACAAAAAGACATTGAAATTCGCGACTTCAAAACCGATCCAGTACCCCCTGCTACTAGCGGCGATACCTTCAGTAGCGTCACCGTAATTACTCATGGCTTGAAGTTGCTTAATGAGCCGCCTGGGCTTCCTATGCCACTCTACGATATGGCCAGTAGCATTGCCACCGCCGGTGGTGGCGGTTTGATGATGCGCTATGACAGTACCACCGGCGATTGGCTTCCTGTTGATAAAGAAGGACGGCTTCTGAGTGGTTTCGATCCGAGGAACTACTACGGGAAGCCGTTGGTACTTCTTTCTGACTGGTCGAAGAATTTTGAGTCATCCATCCCCGATTCTGGTTTCACTGAAGCCGCCGCCGATGCGCTGTTTGCTTCGCTGGTGGCACTAGATCGAACATTAGGCGGTACGGTAGAAGAAGTTGACGGGGAATTGGCGCTAAAGCAGGGAGGAGTTTTTAATTCACCCTTGCACTTTATCGGCTTTAGTCGAGGCACAGTTGTTACCAGTGAGATGATTCAGCGCATCGGTACTTATTTCCCAGAAGCCGGTGGCATAGAAGGCTCTGGCATTCGCGACCTTCAGATGACCACCATAGATCCGCACGATTTCGACCAGCCCGGATTTTCCCTATTCGGGCAAGGTTTTCGAGATTTCAACGAACCAAAAATTCAAGTTTGGGAGAACGTTACCTTTGCCGATAACTACTATCAAACGGTGCCTAAACTCGATCCTAATCTGCTAGAAAAGACAGGTACGCCTTCCGGTCGCAGCATCAGGAATGCCGATATAGATGTTTTCCTGGGTACGAGAGCAGGGGAACCTAACTATGAATTTAGTCGCGCTGGATTTACCAGAGAAACCGATCCGCTCAAAGTTGGCTCCGCTCAAGTGCTGGCTGGGCAAGGAGCCGTACACGGACGAGTTGTGACGTGGTACAATGGCACGACTAATCTCGGAATGAAAGAGTCGCCAGACCAAATTTTCCGTCGTCGCAGCGATGGGCATTACGAGTATCTGTTCGATCAAGATTTTTACAATCGCAATCAAACTCCTCCTTTGAACCCTTGGTACACGCCCGTCCACACCGATGCCGACTTTACTCTCGGTGCTGCTGATGCTTCCTGGGAGGGAATTGGTACTGGTTGGTTCTATTCAGTTTTGGGTGGGGGTAAGGATAAGCGTCCTCCAGTTGATATGACCAAGCGTGTACCGTTAAGTTTTGACAACACACCAGAAACTCGGATGCGAGGTGACGCTCCTGTTCCCACGCTGTTCAACGGCAACTTCGACGTGACGACTGGCGGCAATGATTTGATTAAGAATGCTTTTGGGATGCCTTTGGCGATTCCTGGTTGGTCATTTCATAATGGCCTACCTATGGATGATGCTGCACAGCCCGGGCTATATCTGGAAGATGTAGATCCTTCCAGCGAAAGAAATTACGCCCTGAGTCTGGGGAAAGAAACGCTACCTGGAGTTTTTGGAATACCGACTTCTGCGCCGCCTCTAAACGAGATCGTTCGCAATCGTCTGATAGCGCCAGAGTGGGCTAAGACTTTGCTGTTCGACTTTAAAGTTACTCAAGCTAGTGAAGACGATGTGATCGAGGTTTATATGCAGGGGAATGGCGAACCTGAAAAACTAGGTGAGTTCGCTCTTTCTGAGACTATGGATGAGTTTGAGACATTCCTTTTAAATTTGCCGTCAAACCTGATTGGGCAGTTGTCAACGCTTCAGTTCAAACTGGTGGACAAAAATCAGAATGGTCTTAACGCTCAGCTTTTGTTAGATAATGTCTCCTTCACCGACCAGGTAGAAACCACAGCTTTAGATTTGATTACAGGTGAGGGGAACGCGGCTGCTGAAACTGTTATGGCTGCTGCGGCAACTGCTCCGCCTGATAATAGTACCGTCTTCAATTCTAATCTCAATCTTAGTTGGAATGCGCCTAATCAGGGCGAACCCAACAAGCTAATCGAGATTAAAGTTGACGGTCAGTTTGATAGATTTTTACAAGTAAATTATCAAGGCTATGAAGATTTAAGTTTGGCAGCAGATACCTATCGGTTTGAATTGGAGGCTGGCGGGCCTAACTTGACTTTCACAACTACAGCCCTGCCACTTCAAGAAATGTATTTTGATAAAGACGGTCAGGGTGCTAGGGTTAGATTCCAAGATATAGATCGCGATCGCCTTTATGGTTCGAGATTTTTAGTTACAGAGTTTACCTATGATGAAAATCGGCGGCGAAATCTCAACGATACCAAATCTTACCTCAGCTACAGGTGGATAAATGCTGTCGATCCAGAAGCGACAACAGGAAGAACTGTAGATTTACCTGAAGGCGTAGACGACACGGCTGTTTTCCATCGGACTTTGGCTGATGGAAAAGACGGTTTTGTTCGCACTAAAAATATTGATTTGCGACTTCCAAGTTCTTTTAAAACTGAGTTTCGTAGTCGTCGAGCTCAGCAAAACAATGAATTTGAGTACAGTGATCCTGAGTCTAATGGCAGTCGTAGGTTGGCAACGTGGCAGTTCGATCCAGCCTCTATTGAAAATCAACAAGATTCCTATCTGCTTGCTCCAGACACTTTTCTTAAATGTAAGACGGATATTTTAGATATTGTTACAGGCGGCATTGTTGTTGGAACTTTACAATCGCGAGGAACAGCTAGTGAGCCTGCAGAAATAAAGTTAAATCTAGAAGGTTTCAAGAATGAACTCCGCGGGATACTTACAACGGGAGAACTACACGATATTACTGATGATACTTTTACAAAAACAGGACTGGTTCAGGACCCGCAATCTGGAGAAGTCGAATATAGATTTACCCAAAATGGGCTTGGAGACAGGCGTTTTTTAAAGAATCATTCTGGACAACCTCTTCTTTACAACAAATTTGTAACTGCCTCTAATACATTTACAACTGAGTTTGCAAAGTTTTTACCAGCAGCCAAGGAAGCAGCAAAACAAAATGGCCATAATCTACAGTGGCTGGCGGAGCTTGAGGAATTCTTAAATACGCAGGCTCAAGCTTTACTAGCGGCAGTACAGGAGGATTTTCAATATGTGAGTAGGGGTTTTACCATTACAAGTGAAACTTTACCAACAATAACCTCTCCGGGCATCGCAGTATCGTGGCTTGACATTATAAACGATCGAGGTCAAGCAATCGATGGGTTAGCATTTTTTAACAGAATTGATGGCTGGTTACAACCTATACTGGTAGATCCAAATATAAGTAAGCCAGCCAAAGAATGGGCAATGGCTCAAGGAATTTATTTCCCAAATTCTCTGGACACTGTTCGTGAGTATGAAGTTACAATTGGTCAAAATGAAAATGGTGAACCTATTAAGGCTACAATTCAAAAAAAACTAGCTTCTGTAGATATAAATGTTGGACAACATTTTATTTGGGAAGGAGCTAATGGAATTAAGTTTGCTGATTATTTAGCTAATACTGTTAGCCAAGAGTTGGGACATAACTTTGGTCTGAATGATGCCTATTTTACACCGCTTTTTGGTTCGGGCGAGAACCTAGATCCAAATGATATAATGAGATTGGGTTCTCCTGATGATGGAAATCTAGAGTTCGATTTTAGAAACTTGAATTTGCTACAAGCTTCTCTGGGATTCCATGAAAGTCCATACTCTAATATGGCAGATCGACCATTTTTTAGATTTAATCCATCAGATAATGCTATGCTAATGTATTTGAGAAACTGGAACCTTCCTGCCAATAAAGAAGGGATTAATACTTCTTTATAGACAGATAATTTTTAGATAAATTGGAATAATTATCAAGGTTTTTGGAATGCCTCTTTTCGCCGAAACAAAACAACCTGGTTTAGCTCTTTACCGGGCCATCGAATCAAAAAACCAGAAGGTAGTCAGGTGGCTACTTTCCAGAGGTATTGATTCAGATTGGGAAGCAATTGTAAAAGCTGGATATAGCCCAATCATAACTTTACTAGCCGTACAAAAAGGTTGTATAGATATAGTAATGCTTTTGATGGCTTATGGCGCACAATTTGGCGCTACCGAGTTGAGCGTGGCTGTATCAAAAGGCTATAGGGAGATTGTCGAGTTACTCTTGGAGCGAGGAGTTGAAGCGAACATTGAAGTGTTGTATGACGCAATACAGGAAGGTTATCAGAAAATAGCGGAAGCCCTACTGGTTAGCGAGGTGGAACTCAATCCATACATAGCGACACTGCAAGGAGATATCGCCACTGTTAAAGAGTATCTGGAGCAAGGCATCGATATCAATGCCAACTACGGCGATCGCTTTACCCTGCTCCACATTGCTGCTGCTGCAGGCCACCAAAATATGGTGGAATTTTTGTTAGAGCGAGGCGCTGATATTAATGCTTTACAGCCGCCCAGCGAATGCTCAACTCCACTCCACAAGGCTGCTAAGAACGGACACTTAGAAATTGTCACTTTACTGCTCGATCAAGGAGCAACAGTTAATGCAAAAAATGAGAGAGGCTGCACGCCTTTGCACTTAGCAGTTAGGCAAGGACATAAGGATATCGTTCAACGCTTAATCGAGCGAGGTGCAACTTCTTTTGCGAGTAATAATGAAGGTAATACACCTTTGCATGAAGCAGTTAATAGAGAAATAGCAGAACTAATCATCGCTAATGGTGCGAATATTAATGCTCGTAATAAAAGAGGACTAACCCCCTTCGGCGAGGCAGTACAACATCAGCGTCAAGATATAGTCAACCTACTGATTTCTCGGGGAGCTAGTCTCAATTTTGAGGGAGATATGAAGGCTTCACTACTTTATTATTCAACAATTGGATGTACAGATGCAGTGAAATTACTAATTAGCAAGGGTGCAGAAGTTAATCCAAAAGACCGTGACGGTGTAAGCTTCAGCGAACTTAACAATTATTGGCCCCGCTTCGGTCAGGATTATACCCCACTGCACAGTGCGGTAATTGGCGGACATCAAGATGTGGTTGAGTGCTTGATTGCTAATGGAGCGCGAATCGATGTTTATGACAGACAATATGGCCTGACTCCCTTACACTGGGCAGTCTGGGAATCTCACAAAGATATAGTCGATCGTTTGCTGGCTAATGGAGCTGATATCAATGCAAAACGTACTGTTGGGGGACTGTATACCGACTCTGAAAAACCCTCTTCTATTTATCCTATACTGTGGATATCTTCAACCGGCACTCCACTTCACCTAGTATGGGACAAAGATATCGCAGCATTTCTCATAGCTAACGGTGCCAACGTTGATGCCAGAGATGAAGTGTTTGGCAATACTCCTCTCCATGTCGTCACAGAAAAATTTTTTGGAGATGTAGAGGAAATTGTTGAGCTATTAATTCTGAATGGGGCAGATGTTAATGCTAAGAATAAATCCCAACGCACGCCTCTTCATAATGCAGTTGAGCGCGGCTACAAAGAAGTAGTTAAGTATTTGATTGCTAACGACGCCGATGTCAATGCTAAGGATGAGTCTTATATAACTCCCTTACATGAAGCAATTCGCTCGGTTAAGATAGAAAATCTATTGATGACTGAGGAGATTGTCGAGCTATTGATTCTCAAGGGAGCAGATGTTAATGCTAAGGATAAATCTGGCGGCACTCCTCTGCACTATGCAGTTAGTAACGGGCTAAAAAATGTAGTGGAGTATTTGCTGGCTAGCGATGCCAATGTCAACGCCAGGGATGAGTCTTTTATAACACCCCTACATAAAGCAGTTTGTTCTGGTAACAAAAATATATTAAAGTTATTGATTGACAACGGTGCAGATGTTAATAATAAAAGTACGGAAGGCCGTAATATCCTTGATGATGTGTTAGAGAATAACCAGATAGATAAGGGCTAATTATTTATGGCAAATGGTGTAATAATTCAACGGAAATGCTAAAAATATCTTGCCTAAAAGTTCATTGCACGAACCGGCAGCGAAAGGCTCTACTAATCTAGTTAATTTGTTGAAAAAGGGGCTTGATAAAATGAGCAACCCAGTCATTTACAATGAATATTTATAAAAAAATATCTGATTTTTAGAGTTCCCATCTTATGCTATTTTTAGCGCCTTTTCTTTAGGGCAATTGATGATATTAATCCAGCGATTAGTATTGCGGCGGATTATGAGATAATCGCCGAAAATCGTCCAGCAAATCAGTTTACTTATGGCGTGCCATCAAATACTCAAAGAGGGCCGGTTGCTACTGGCGGTACACCTTGGGCTTTAGCGGCTGCCGGTGGCGATGAGTTAGATTTGATAGGGCCGATTGGAAATTCTAGCGAGTCTGAGAATCCTTTAACTCCTACATTTGAATGGGATTTTAAGATTCCTAATGAGGAAATTCAACAAGTTAACCTTTTTGTTAGCACATTTGAAGAAGGCTCAGGATTACTTCCTTGGGATGAAGTAATCGACAACTTGTCTGAAGTTCTACCTAATTCTAGTTTGAACGAAGACCAAAAGCGGCAACTGTTAACTACTTCATGGCTTGGTTACGATGACTTCAACCCCAATCGTATCCTGACAGCGACTTGGACAGAGAGTGATGGTTGGGTCTGGAATGGAGGAGAAAACTACACTTCAAACAACACGAGCTTTACTATACCCTCTGATCGCACTCTCACTGCCGGTCAGACTTACTATTGGGCGGTTGAAGCATTTACCACTGACGGCAAGCGACATATTGACCTTGGGCAGTTCAACACGCCGGCAGTCACAAATGACTCGCCCTTCAGCAGTGTCACAGTTTTAACTCACGGCTTCAGACCTCCCTATATTTCACAATCAACAATCGCGCCTCATTTCTTCGATATGGCAGGCAACATTGTCAGTTCTGGCGGTGGCGGTTTGATCCTTCGCTACGACAAACCTACAGGTTTCTGGATACCTGTAAATCGATACGGTCAAGTCATAGGTGACTTCCCTCCAGGTCTCAATCCCGCATCAGAGGCGGGCTATTTGGAGCAACTAGCGGATTATATATCTGCTAATTACAGAGGCAGACCTCTAGTTCTATTGCCTGATTGGGCTCAAAACCGGGAGTCGGCAGTACCTGACTCTGGGTTTACTGAAGGCGCAGCAGATGCTTTCTATGCCTCGCTGGTGCAGCTAGACCAGGCACTAGGAGGAACTGTTGGAGAGCGCAATGCTGCCGGTGAGTTAGTGCGCCTGTACGACAGTAGGGGGAAACTAATTCGCTCTTCTGGGCCTTTATTGACGTCTCCTATGCACTTTATCGGTTTTAGTCGTGGCACCGTTGTCAATAGCGAGATTGTACAGCGCTTGCTGACAGCATTTCCCAATGCCGGCGGCACAGATGAGAACAGCCGCGATTTCCAAGTAACCATGATCGACCCTCACGATTTCGATCAGCCCGGACTTTCGTTCCCACTGATTGGCGGGTTTAGAAATTTCTACGAACCTAAAGTGCAAACTTGGGAGGGCATTACATTTGCTGATAACTATTACCAAACCACAGCCGAACCTGGTAGTTTTACTTCAATTACTCCCAATGGTCGAAATATTCCTCAGCTATTGCCCCCAGAAGATAGTAGCAATGCAGCAGGGCTTCAATTCCCCACTGACGCTGCGGGAAACTTCTTGGGTGTTCCAGATGTGGTTGAATTCTTAGGGACTCGTGCGGGTGAGGAGGGTTACGCCGACAGCCGCACAGGTTTCAGTCGGCAAACCGATCCTATTCCTGTCATTGGTGGGGGTCTGGGCGCTACTCACGGACGAGTTTTTACTTGGTATGCCGGCAGCACCAATCTAGGGTTAACAGAGTCGCACCCAAGCTATGCGTATAATTGGCAAGATGACCCAGTGTACCGTCGTCGCAGTGACGGACACTACGAGGTACTCTTCGATGAAAACTTTTATAATACCTATCCGAGCCGTGTCAATCCTTGGTACATTCCCGATCACATAGATGCAAATTTTGACGGTCGGATTGCTGAAGCTCCCACAGAAGGGATAGGAACTGGATGGTTTTACTCCGAGCTCGGTGGTGGCAAGAACCTGCGTCCAGACTCTAATGCGCGTGTTCCGCTGTACTTTGATAATACTCACAGCGCTAGAATGCGGGGCGATGCTGCTGTCCCCACTCTGTTTAATGGCAATTTTGATGCGGTTATCGATCCGTTTGGCGGCAACCTGAGTCCCTTCCGCAGACTTATCTCGAACGCGCTGCCTGGGTGGTCTTTCCACAACGCTCAAGAGCCAGACATCAATTTAGTTGAGCACCTGGAGGATGTGAGTGCTGTGAAAGGGAAAACTGAACCAGATTACGCGCTGAAGCTGGACAATGGATTAACGGATCTTGTTCATAATCGTTTTGTGGTGCCGGATTGGGGTGCTTTGCGGTTTGATATTCATGTGCCGGTTCCTGCTCCTCTTAATGATATGGATGATTATATTGAGGTGTATCTGGAGACAGAAGACAGAACTTATATTTTGAGAAGTCAGGAGATTAATCTTCCTCCGGATATACCTCTTCCATCAGTGCCGATGGGAGAGGAAGTCAACTCAATTCTCCCTGCGGTTGACCTGCGAGAAGTTCACCCAAGCAGTTTTAGCACTCCAGACCTGGGACTTGCAGTGCCACCGCAATGGATACAGTTACAGATCAATCGAATCGGGTTTGGATCACACGGATTTGAAACGTTTCAGGTAGATATACCGGATGAGGTACGGGGTAAGACGGCAAAACTCAGATTTAAACTGTATGGAGATACAGTCGCTTATCTTGACAATGTTTTCTTTCAGAGCGAACACCTGAAGCTTGGTAATCCCGCACTCAATGAGCAGGAAGCTAGGCAGGATGCAATGGTAAGCCAGCCCAATAATTATCTGATTGAAAATCCCCAGTTTGCTGCCTCTTATAACGAAAATCTCAAAACCCCCAACTGGGTAAGCTACCAGTTAAATCAGTCGTGGATTAACGGTTCTGCTGGTAGCATTCGGAGGCAAGACTCAGGAGCAACCTTTGTTGAGGATCTTTCTCTCCCTTCACCAACTCTAACCAGAGTTGCTGGAACAAACTCCTATGATCAATTTCAACGGGGCCACATGACCAGAGCAGAGGATCGCTCCCGACTAATTGAGAGTTATTACCCAGATAGTCAGACAGGGGATCGCTACGGAATCTACAAAGACTATAAACTCACCTACTTAATGACCAATATATTACCGCAATTCATTGTCACTCAAGGTCGAGATCCTTGGGGAGGTTTGGAAACCCACCTGACCGAGACACTGGTTGAACAACAGAACAAGGAACTTTATATTATTGCAGGAAGAGATGGGGAAAGAACTACTTTTTCTTCAAGAGGAATCAACATTAGTGCCCCCGCTCATACCTGGAAAGTGATTTTAGTGCTAGAACCCGGTCAAGGAGTTGCTGATGTGACTCGGAGTACGATTGCTTTTGCTGTAGATATTCCGAACTATTCCGCGACCGAGCGAGTTTCTCCAGACGCTCCACAGTCGCCCTTGTTGTCAGGAAATTGGAGAGACTATGCGATTTCGATTAACCAATTAGAGGAGATTATCGGCTACGATTTTCTATCTAATATTCCGACAGATATACAGGAATGGATAGAAAGTAACACCGATCCAGACAATCCTTTGCCACGAACCCTCATTCCGTAATAGAATGGCAACATTTTTTAAATGGTTGAGGATAGTTCTACCGCAGTTGTTCATTGCACTGCGGATAGTTTACAAACCGAGGGCCTTCATCCACCGTGCCATCAGGCATAAATAAGTGCAGAACAAAAGCCCCCCACATCCGACAATGCTCTATGTTAATTGCTCCCCTCAAGGTGCTACGAATCAAGAGCGCTTGCTCAAAATCAGTGTAGGCTAGGTTAGCATCTCGTAGAGTTGATTCAAACAAAATGGTTCCATTCATCAAGGCATGGCTCAAGTCTACTCCCGACCAAATACAGCGACGTAAGTTAGCGTTACTCAAGTTAGCATGACTTAAATTGACATCCCTGAGAAAGCTATTGTACAACCAGGTTCCCTGTAATTTAGCCCCATTTAAATTTATCCGCTCCAGCCCAATGCCTATCAAATTCGCACGACTCAAATCGATGCCGCTTAAGTCCACATCTTTCAGTAAGATACCTGCTTTAGATGGACGTTTCAAACCTATCCCAGCGAAGTTGCGCTCACCGGCCTTGTAACGCTCCAACAGTTCGGTTGAGGTAAGATAAATATATTCCATAAAAAAAGCAATCGAGTTTAATCTGGATAATCGACAAATCGGGGGCCTTCATCTACTGTGCCATCAGGCATGATCATGTGCAGAACAAACGCTCCCCAGATCCGAAAAGGTTCCGTGTTCATTGCTAGATCGAAGGTGCTACGAATCAAAACCGCTTGCTCGAAATCGGTATAGTATAGGTTGCATTTCCTCAGATCAGATTCAAATAAAATCGCTCTACCAAGATAGGCAACACTCAAGTCTACTCCCGACCAATAACAGCGACGTAAATTAGCATCACCTAGGTCTGCGTAGCTCAAATCAACATTGATGAAAATGCTACTGTGCAAGTAGGCTCCCTGTAATTTCGCCCGGCTTAAATCAATCCACTCCAGCCTCACGTCTGCTAGATTCGCAAAACTCAAATCGATGCCACTTAAGTCTGCATCTTTGAGAGTGGTATCCGCTTCAGATTGATTTTCCAGGGTGATGCCGCTAAAATTCCTAAGGCCGGCATTGTAAAGTTTTAGAAGTTCAGGCAGTGTGATATTCCTCATGTTACTTGTTACTCCCTTGGAGATCGACCCCTCTAAGATTGGCATTATTAATGCAAGCATTTCTGAAGTCAGCCCCTCTAAGATTGACGCCTTCGTTCAACAGCAGAGCAATAAGCATTATGCCATGAAAATCCCTTTCACCCGCTGCATACCGAGAGAGCAACTCCTCAACAGTCATTTTTTCCATCAACTCACCCATAGCATCTTTTACCATATCGATAATAGCGAGTGCAAAGACCCTTGCCGCAATGATGCCCCTTTATTACAAGTTCGCAGATGCTTACTTCCTTTTGAAGCTACTTCCCATTACCCCCTTGTCACCCTATGATACTGCAAGTGTACCCTGTACCTTCAGGGGGTGACCAGGGGGCTTATTGCTTGCCACATAAGAGTTATAGCTTTTAAATATTATTGTTGACAATTCGGAGCGCTTATTGCAAACAGAAGCCACAATCTTTCAATCCATTCTTGACATTGGTGAAAGCCGGCTATCCAACCCGTATTCATACAAACCACCGGCTCAAAATATCAACATAAATTGGGTTGATCCCTTATGACGATGTGATACTATATTAACTCATAGAATACTCGATAAACTACCGCATAAAGGGACGCCACATGGACGGGTTTTAAATTGGTATGCAGGAACAACTAATTTATTCCCGACGCATTTTCCTTTTTCAGAAGAAGAAGATGCAAATGCGATTTTCCGCTCCAAGTGGAGATGGGTATTATGAGCATTTATTTGATAAAGAGTTTTCGTTTGGGGAAGGGGTTAACCGGACTTAAACAGAATTTAGCCTAAAAATAGGCTAAAACACAGTCGTTTAGGGGATTTAAGGTAAATATTTTGTTTTTTTTGGTAACGACTGTGTTTTAGCCTCTTATACCCTTTTCGAGCTAAAACCGTTTCCCTGGCAGGAATACAGGTCAATTTTATCTCAAATCTTGTCTAAAATCTTGTTAAGAGTATTTGACCGATTCCTTAATTTATGGCTGCTTATGAAGCACTTATCTTGTTTAGTATTCTTACCTCAAAGGTCATCATTTCTAACACTTCTGTCAGGCATAATGGTTTCATGGAAGATAGCACCTTTGCAATAATAGATACTAAATTCACGAGCGCCCCTCAAGTCAGCGTAGCTAAGGTTGGCATTCTTGAAATTCACCTCGCTGAGAATAGCACGTCTCAAGATGGCCCGACTAAGGTTTACTCCTTTAAGATTACTTTGACTGAAAATAGCATCACTCAAGTCAGCATTTTCCAAATTAGCCTTTCCAAAACCACTTTCAAAAAAACGAATTCTTCTCATATTGGCAAAACTTAAGTCAACTTCGTCAAATCCACTCCTCTCAAAGTAGGCATCACTAAAGTCGGCTTCTCGAAAAATGACTTCCCTAAAAATCTTATCAACCAAACGAATTCCCCCCAGATTAACTCCAGTAAAATCTCTATCCCCAGCAGCGTACCTTCTCAGCAGATCATCAGCCTTCATAACTCTACTCCTACATTAATCAACACATTCACAGATCACTGACTCACCCTTTAGAAGTCTCTGTTTAACCCTCACGTTTGATACTTCCATCAGGCATGATAGTTTCATAAAAAGTCGCTCCCCTGCATCCATAAATCTCAAAGTCACGAGCGCCACTAAAATCGGCATAACTGAGGTTTGAATCCAAGAAAGAAGTTTCAGTCAGTTTAGCTTTTCTGAGTTTGGCGTGACTGAGGTTAACTTCACTCAGAGAAGTTTGTAGGCAAAAAACATAACTTAAATCTGCCCCTTCCAGATTAGCTCCATTAAAAGCGGCTTCAGCAAGATGGGCTTTTCTTAAGTTGGCTCTTGTCAAATCGGCATAAATGAGAGTGATCCCGTCCAAATAAGCATTACTCAAATCAGCGTCTCTCAAGATAATACCAGAGAGATTTATATCCATCAAACGGACTCCTGGGAGCTTAACTCCAGTAAAATCCCTCTCTCCAGCTTTATAACGTTCAAGCAATTCTTTGGCATCCATAATTTTTAGTAAGGAAGTTGATTTTCACTCTCTATAATAGCCTTTTCATTGTTCAAAAACATTTGGGCCTCGTGAAAGGTTTATTTTGATAACATTTATGACTCCAGGGA
>NZ_JAMXEX010000047.1 GCF_025370775.1 Ancylothrix sp. D3o
TAGATGAGGTCTTGGTCATCGTTGCCGTTCATTTGGTCGTTGCCATCGCCACCGTAGAGGGTGTCGTTGCCGGCGTTGCCGGTGATAATGTCGTTTTCTCCGTCGCCAAATAGCTGGTCTTGGCCATCGTTGCCTTGGATGTTGTCGTTGCCGGCGTCACCGTGAATGATGTCTTCCCCTTCGTTGCCTTGGATATTGTCGTTACCGTCGTTGCCGTTGATGATATCGTTGCCTAGGTCTCCGGTAATGTTGTCGTCCCCTGCATCTCCAGAGATGCTGTCGTTGTCGTTCCCGCCGGAAATGATGTCGTTGTCGTTCCCACCGGAGATGGTGTCGCTGCCGTCGTTTCCTTGGATGTTGTCTTGACCGTTATCCCCGTGAATGCTGTCGTTTCCGAGGTTGCCATAGATAATGTCGTTGTTGTCGCCACCACTGATGAAGTCGTTACCGTCATCTCCAGTGATGCTGTCGTCTCCTGCATCTCCTTGGATGTAGTCATCATGGTTGCCCCCGGAAATGGTGTCTTTGTCGTTGCCGCCAGAGATGGTATCTAAACCGTCATTTCCTTGAATGTTGTCGTTGCCGTCATTGCCTTCGATGTAATCTTGGTCGGCATTGCCGGTGATGTTGTCGTCGCCGGCATCTCCGAAGATGCGATCGTTACCGCTGTCGCCCGAAATGATGTCGTTGTCATTACCACCTGAGATCGTGTCGTTGTCTTCGTTGCCTTGAATGTTGTCTTGACCATCATCTCCTTGGATGCTGTCGTTTCCGAGGTTGCCAGCAATAATGTCGTTGTTGTCGCCACCACTGATGAAGTCGCTGCCGTCATCTCCGCTGATGCTATCGTCTCCTGCATCTCCGAAGATTTGGTCATCCTGGTTACCACCAGAAATGGTGTCTTTGTCGTTACCACCAGAGATGGTGTCTAAACCGTCGTTTCCTTGGATGCTGTCGTTGCCGTCGTTGCCTTCAATTTTGTCTTGATCGGCATTGCCGGTGATTTGGTCGTCTCCAGCGTTGCCGAAGATTTGGTCATCATTGTTGCCGCCGGAGATGATGTCGTTGCCGGTGTTGCCTTCAATTAAGTCGTGCCCGTTATCGCCGGAGATAATGTCGTTGTCTTCATTTCCTTGGATGGTGTCTTGGTCATCGCCGCCAGAGATAATGTCTTGTCCGAGGTTGCCTTGAATACTGTCGTTGCCGATGTCTCCAGTGATGTTATCGTTTCCGGCATCGCCTGCTATTATATCGTTGTCTTCGTTACCAGCGATCGCATCGTTGCCGTTGCCACCAGAGATAATGTCGTTGCCGATGTTCCCTTCTATTAGATCGTTGCCATCGTCTCCGTATAACTCGTCGTTATCTGCACGTCCGTAAATTTCGTCGTTATCTATGCCCCCACTGATAAAGTCATTACCGCCTTCTCCGTAAAGCTTGTCATTACCTTGTTCGCCGTAGATGGTATCGTGACCATAGCCGCTATCACCGTGGCACTCGTCATCGCCTTCACCACACCAGATAAAATCGTCCCCGTCACCGCCGTGTATAAAATCTTTACCCCATTCTCCATAAATGAGATCTTTTTCCGAACCGCCATCAATATAATCACCGCCTTGACCTCCTTGGAGGATATCTTTTCCGGCACCTCCTTCTATCCAATCACCCCCATCCCCACCGCTTAGATAATCTTCACCTCCGTTACCAATTAGTTTATCTACTCCTCCAAGGCCGTAAAAATAATCGTTACCATCGCCCCCTTCCATATCATCAAATATTTGGCTGAAATTTAAAGGGCCGACAGGATTTAAATCCGAGCCAGCATTTGAGCCATAGATTTTTTCAACACCAACGACAATATCTAATTGCCCATAACCATCCCAGACTTTATATACATCTGAATTTGCTATTTGATCGTGGCGGACAATTATTTTACCTGGATCGTTTGAGTAATCAGCTATATCTTCAAGTCCTTCTCCACCATCCAAAAAGTCAAATCCTGAACCACCCACTAAAGTATCTTGGCCTAAGTCCGCGCGTAGAACGTCATTTTTTCCATCACCTTGCAAAAAATCATTAGTTGCAAGACCTTTTAAGAAATCACCTTTATCAGAGCCTTGAAGCAAACCAGATTGACCGTTAACTATTACCCCAGAAAAGTAAAAACCTTGCGGGTGTAACTCGTAAAAAAAATCTTCAAACTTATTTTTTACATCTATTTTTGGTAAATAATTTTCTACCAAATTGTGATCTCCTATACTCGACAAGTTAGTCCCTTGAAAAGTACGAAGAATTTGCGCCATTTTATCTCGGGTGGATAATCCTGACGAGTATTGCAAATCAGTAATAGGATCGTTTTGATGGATAGATGAGAAAAGTTTGTTTCCTAAAGTTAATGCTGAATAATTGGTTGGTGATCCGAGACCAATAATTCTTACTTTATCTTGGTTTAGATGACGAAGCCCATCTTCGACAAAAAAATTACCTTGAGAGTGAGCAATAAATATTATCGAGTCATTATTGTTACTTATCCAATCAGTTGCACCAGTCTGACTGCTACTATTATTTAGCCATAAATCATTTAGCTTTGGACTTGTGGGAGACTCCTCTTTGTCCGACCAGAACTGGCTCAAAGCTTCTGCCAGATCGCTATCCGGATCTGTCCCTAAGTTTTCAACTAATTTATCTAAACTACCATACTTATTAAGAAAATCCGCTATTGGGTCGATAGTATTTTCTGCAAGAAGAGTCAAATTTTTTCCATCTTCATTAAGCCATTTTACACCTTTATAGCCTTCATATAAATCTGAAATATCGTGATCTTTTGCAAAATCAGGTGCATTATAACCTACGTCATGCCACGGATCATCGTCTATAGAAGGCTTTTTGCCATTTATAGGAGCTAAAGAATTCCAATAACTCTTAAACTTATCTATAGCAGGCTGATATAAAATTGGCGAGAGAACTTTTCTTAAGTTATCGAAATTATCAAGAACTTCCGAAGCTTGATCCCAACCACTTGGGGCTTGATCTTTTGTGCTATTATAAGTTGTCTCTTGATTTGCTACATACCGTTCGATCGAGCTTGAGATGTCTTGATTAAGATAGTCTAGAGAAAAAGCCTTGGATACCTCTTTTTTTTGGGTTTCAAATCCAGAGCTATCAGTCCATATACCATTGATAAAGTAAACTCTTGTCCGGCCTCGTTCTTTAATAAGTTGACTTAAAACTTTATCTGCTACTGTATAACCGTTTTCCAAATTTTCATTATTAGTCTCTACATTTAATAAATTCAAGCTTGTTTTCAGTTGCTCTCCAACCTGCTCGATCAAAATATTTGCTTGATTGACGATCATTGAATCATTTTCCTGTTTCATCTGCTGAACTTGCTCCTGACTCAAATCCACCCCACGCACAAGAGCAGAAAACAACTCTCCTTCATCCCCCGGAGTATCAGCAGTATTAATTTGCCAATCTACATAATGCCCAATTTCTTCAATTAACACCGCACTAATCGCTTGAGAATTACTCGCATAGTTACTCAAAAAATTTTGAGAAAAATAAATCGTGTTCGTTGACCCCGCATAAGCAGCGTTTGCCCCTTGTAACTCTGCACCCGTGCGAATTTCGATTTGCGGAAGAGATGCAAAATCTCCGGCAATCCAGTGCTGCCGCAACTCTTCTAACTTATTAACATCAAAACTTTCACCAAAAGCGGTTTTAATCTTCGCCAGAAAATCTTCACCACCGGCAAATCCCTGCAAAACACTGCAAGCACTCTGACGAGCTTGTTCAACTAAAGTTTGAGTCATTTCTGCGGAATTGGAAGTAAACATGGTTCTATCCTCTACTAAGTGTTAGGTGGTTGTTGGTGTAATTAGCGATCGCACTCAGAATCAGCTAGGGGATACTGGGGCGGGGCACAAATCCTCTGCTAAGATGCGAATTGCAATTCTTTAGCTAACCCTGCTTGCAGTTATAAAATTTTGCAATGCAGATTGGCAGGAACAGCCCGCTCGAAGAATGGTGCTACTGAAAACTATTGCTCTATATCGGCAATATGGCTAATTCATCTTGATAAAAGCCGTCATTATAGGCAAAATATACGCCTATTTTTCTGGTTAATTTTCGTACCAAAAACTTTAAAATTAAGCCCCTGCCTGAGAGGAGGTTTACTTGGCTATTGGATGTTATTGCTATAATGGAATTGCTATCTTTAGCAGGAAGGAAATTTTCGTCAGAAAAACTTGGATTGGATAATTTATTATCACTAACCATTGCGGGATTAGTGTCGCTCACTGACACAGTTTTGATAACTTGGATTTTGCAATTTTTCAGGTTGATATCAATATCATCGCTAAAGCCTTGAGCCGAAACTTCAACAGCCCCCGCATTGGGCCGGTTAAACTTGTAGGTATCTAAAAGACCAGTTCTTTCTACATAATCTATAGAAATGTAGCCGTCGTTCAGATTTCCCAAATCTAATGGCATAGCTTGACTCCTTGTAGTCTATATCCAAGCAATGTTCTCTGTCGCACTAATGGGCTGTTGAAACGAAAATATTGGCTACTGCTAATATCTTCAGCTTTTTTAAGCCATCAACCAGCATCAGCGCTTGGGAAGCTTTTATACGAGAGTTTAGACTACCTTCTCGCTAAAAGCAAGGGTGATTACAAATCAATTATACAAATTTAATATAAATTAACCTAATTTATATATAAAGCTACCTAGCATTTATAGGATGATATAAAAATTCTCATAGGAGCAAAAAGACCTAGGAAGTAAAGCTCATAAGGGTTGTCATCCGAATACTAAGTTAGAATAAACGTGATTTTGAGCCAACTTTATAAACGTTTGGACGGTTTGAGAATATTGGACAAGAGAAATTAAAGCAAGTTCGACACACCGGCACCGAGGGTTCTGAAAAGGCCGAGGTATCTGGAAAAGCGAATTTTTGTAGAGGGGCCAATGGTTTTTGCTTATGGATTTTCAGGAACCGATGGATCTGCCGGGGGCTACCAGGTAAAGAACTGGCCTCCTTTTTCATCACGCTCGCTGGCGAGCCTTTACGGGAGCGCACATTGAATCTCTCACAGCCAACTAAAAGCCGATTTTGAATTAACACCGATGGATCTGATGAGGCCGGGGATGTTGCAAAGTCAGTGCATATCTATAAGGCTCACTTGATCTGTTTGGGGCCAGTCGGACTTCAAAGGCCGGTGGAAATCCTGGGGCCGGTGGAAATCCTGGGGCCGGTGAGTGTGAAGAGGCCGGTGGTTGTTGAGAACTCGGCTTTCGCGCTAAGGCTGGTGGATGCTTGAGGGCCGGTGGATGTTGCAGGGCCAGTAAACTAAGAGATGCTTATAGATGCTGGTGGGCCGGTGGATGCTATAGGGCTGGTCGATTTAGTACGACGAGTGTATGAAGTAGCCAAAAAGACGATGAAAGAACAGCAACACTGGATGATAATATCAAATTTAGAATAGAACTAAAGCAAGCTGATATCCCAGGAGGAATTGACAACTTAATGAGTTCCTTTAAAGAAAATACATCCACCTCTTCCAAAGCAAAATTAAATGCCATCTCCCTAGAATAAAACTCTTCCTTGGCTTTTAATTAACAACTAGCTTATTCCTCACAAAAACAGCATTGCTCAATTATCATCAATTACCCATAAGGATTACAAAATGCCTGTACCCTCACAAAATCGCCAACCTTCTCCTGGTATGCCTTGTCCAGAATGTGGTTTTTTTATTGAAATGTCCATCGAAAGTTTGCTCTATAAACCCGCATTCACCTGCCCTGGATGTCTGCTAGAGATATCACTCGATCGCCCAAGTTCTCAACAAGCTTTAGAATTGTTACAAAAAGTTAATTTAGCCAAAGGAAATATAGAAAAAGCTAAAAACTTTGAGAGATAAAGTTAAAAAAATTAACATTATAAACCACTGAATATCTTGTCTGATAAATGGGCCGCTGAATGTTTACTGGCAAGTGAATATTTGGGTGTTGATTGATATTCAAGAACCGTTGGATATCTAAAAGGGACGGCAGATGATGTATTAGGGCTAATGAATTCGATAGGGCTGGTGGACACCATAGGGCCGGTGTCACCCTGAGAGAATTCTTCATAATCATGGCCATTTTAGGCCGGCACAAACAAAATAGAAATTACCGGCCTCCCCACTGCCACCAACCCCACCGGCACCACCAGCGCCAACAACACCACGCTTGCTCACCACCACCACCGGCCTTCCCCCCACCATCGGCCTCCCCGCCACCACCGGCATCATCGGCTTCCCTGGGTTCCTAGCGACCACCGGCACCACCCACGCCAGCAACATCACGCTTGCTCATCGGCGCTACCTACATCCAAAGACTTCACCGACCTTCTTGTCATCACCGGCATCCAGAGACTTCGCCAACCTTCTTGTCATCACCGGCATCCAGAGACTTCGCCAACTTTAGCGAGCTTCTTGCCTGCATCGGCCAATATCGTATCCCCCATACCACCAACTTCCCCAATACCTTGAACCTGACCGGCCTCCCTGGATGTAATAAAGCCGGTTAATCTGCCAGCGGTGGGGGATCTTGAGGGGCAGGTGTTGACGATGGACGCGCTCATCACCAGTTAAAATCAACTGCATAAAAAGGCGAAATCATCCCAATATATCTTTAGGCCGGTCTATCAAACAAACACTGGCCAAAACCAACTGCATAAAAAAGCAAAATCATCCCAATATATCTTTAGGCCGGCCTGTCAAACCAACACTGGCCAAAAATCTCCCCGCAATCAATTTGTAGGGGCGGTTTCAACGTTAACGTTGGATACCAACAGATAACCTCAGTAAACCCGCCCCTCACTGACAGCCACACTTTATTCAAGGAGTTTATTTATGTACATGACTTATCGTGCTTCTTTGGTTCGTAATTTCTCGGTTGCTATCGTCAACGGTTCCATTACTTTGATAATTTTGCTAATTGCACCAATGGGTTTAGCTGCCGTGATTATGAATACTTTCTTGGTCACAGTTGCTAGTTTCTTTACTGCTACGATTGCTGATTCTGTAGTGCATTTTCTCCAGCCTTCTCGTGTTGAGAATATCCAGGCTTCTGTAGAAGAGCAAATTAATCGGCCTACAATTCAGCATCGGGATATTAAAGAAATTGAGCGGCAATAATGCAAACGATTTATGTTTCTCAGCAAGGTTGTTATGTTTCGCTAAATCAAGAATTGCTGCTTGTTAAGCAAGGCGAAACTGTCCAAGCAGAAGTGCAGTTACCTTTGCTGGAAATGGTGCTGGTTTTTGGCAATTCGCAAATCACTACTCAGGCTATTCGTGCTTGTTTATGGCGCAATATTCCCATTGCTTATGTGTCTCGCATGGGTTTTTGTTATGGGCGAATTTTGCCAATTGAACGCGGTTTTCGTCAACTTGCTCGTTATCAGCAGCAGTTATTAGCTGTGGAACGTTTGCAGGTGGCGCGCTGTATTGTTCAGGCAAAATTACGCAATTCACGGGTGATTTTACAACGCCAGAACCGACGCCGTTCTTCTGATACTTTGAGCTTGGCAATCCAAAGTTTGGAATATTTGCTCGATAAAGCGGGGGAGGCTGATAATACGCAGCGTTTAATGGGGTTTGAGGGGGCCGGTGCTGCTCAATATTTCTCGGCTTTTGCTGAGTGCTTGGAGGGAAATGATTTTGTGTTTGCGGGCCGGTCTCGTCGTCCTCCTGGCAATCCTGTTAATGCGATGTTGAGTTTTGGTTATCAGATTCTTTGGAATCATTTATTGAGTTTAATTGAGTTGCAAGGCTTAGATCCTTATTCAGCTTGCTTGCATGAAGGTTCTGAGCGTCATGCAGCTTTGGCTTCGGATTTAATTGAGGAGTTTCGTGCTCCTATGGTTGATTCTCTCGTAATGTATTTGGTGAATCGGAAGATGATGGATGTGTTAAATGATTTTGAGTACAAAAATGGAGGTTGCTTTTTAAATAATTCGGGCCCTAAGAAGTTTTTGAAGGCGTTTGTAGGTAGAATGGAAGAGGAAATCGAGGCGGAATCTGGTAAGCAGCCGAAGTGGGATTTATTGAATCAGCAGGTGAAGCTTTTTAAGCAGTTTGTTTATGAGCCGAGCCGTTTGTATAAGCCTTATCTAATTCGATGAATCATGCTTTTTTATGTGGTGATTTATGATATTCCTTGCGATAAACGCCGACGGAAGGTATTTAATTTGTTGGAGGGTTATGGTCAGTGGGTGCAGTACAGTTGTTTCGAGTGCGTTTTGTCTGAAAAAAAGTTTGAGGAGTTGCGCCGGCGTTTGAAAAAACGGGTGAAACTGGATGAGGATAGTCTGCGTTTTTATCCTTTATCTAAGCACACTCGTGGCCAGGTGGAAACTTGGGGCATTGGCCCTTCTGTTCGTGAGTTTCCGGGGTCGGTGATTGTTTGATTTTGCGAGGCTGCGGGCGATGAGGGTGGGATGACGTTTTCTCGTTGGGAGCCTCGCAGTTAGACGGGGTAAGGGTTTCAGGATTTTTGTTAGGAGGGTTATGTTGCAGCTTTTAGTGATTTTTAGTGAGCCTCGCAAACGGTGTCTGGACATCTTGCCGGTTATGGGTTTTAATAGGGGTATCTCCCCACTCGCTGGGGAAATTAATTGAATGGAAACACAATTACCCAAATGTCCAGGACCCGTTTTAACTCCTCCCCACTCGCTGGGGAAATTAATTGAATGGAAACCAGATATTCCTCGCGCATGTCTTTTCTCCAATTAAATTCTCCCCACTCGCTGGGGAAATTAATTGAATGGAAACTGACAAGCTGTTTAATTTACTTACCATCTCTTGATACTCCCCACTCGCTGGGGAAATTAATTGAATGGAAACCACCGCCTTACCTTTCTTTACCGCCGCTGAGTAACCCTCCCCACTCGCTGGGGAAATTAATTGAATGGAAACCGACAGATAATCTGTCCGGGGGTTAATTCGCTAAGACTCCCCACTCGCTGGGGAAATTAATTGAATGGAAACTAACCTTTCCAGCTTGACTCTTCCTTTGCGGGATAAAGCTCCCCACTCGCTGGGGAAATTAATTGAATGGAAACGCGGCCAAGATGTGCCGGCTTTAACCCCAACTCGACTCCCCACTCGCTGGGGAAATTAATTGAATGGAAACTTACTGATGTGTGCTGCTTGGTAGGCTTTAATTTTTCTCCCCACTCGCTGGGGAAATTAATTGAATGGAAACACACCTCTAGCTATATGGTTAACTTTCCCATCTCATCTCTCCCCACTCGCTGGGGAAATTAATTGAATGGAAACCTCAATTAATGGAGCGTTTGGACACGGCACTATTATACTCCCCACTCGCTGGGGAAATTAATTGAATGGAAACACTATTTCTTTATATTCTGCTGATAAATTCCCAAACTTTACTCCCCACTCGCTGGGGAAATTAATTGAATGGAAACAGAAAATATGACTGAGATTAAATATGATGTTATTTGTTATAGACCTCCCCACTCGCTGGGGAAATTAATTGAATGGAAACCTACGAACTTAGCAAGTCCATTATCATCAAACACAGTGGCTCCCCACTCGCTGGGGAAATTAATTGAATGGAAACGTAATAAGTGTGTATCTATTTATAAAAAGTACCGTGACTCCCCACTCGCTGGGGAAATTAATTGAATGGAAACTCGTTTGGTTCAGCGAGTTTCGTATAGCCGCCCACTCCCCACTCGCTGGGGAAATTAATTGAATGGAAACTCCAGGCAAAAACCAACGATAATGTGTTGAGTAAGAAACCCTCCGTTATGCTCCCCACTCGCTGGGGAAATTAATTGAATGGAAACTAGTACTGAAGTCCATATCCCTTCTCCTCAATTAAATAGCTCCCCACTCGCTGGGGAAATTAATTGAATGGAAACTGAACATGAATGAAGTTATTCCTAAGTCGACCTCCTCCCCACTCGCTGGGGAAATTAATTGAATGGAAACCTTCATCCAATTCACAGGTAGGACGTTTACAGTAACTCCCCACTCGCTGGGGAAATTAATTGAATGGAAACGTATGCACCCAACCCCATACGGCCCTAAAGAGACTCTCCCCACTCGCTGGGGAAATTAATTGAATGGAAACTTTGTAATGCTCACGAGTACCGTAAGCTAACTCTTCCACTCCCCACTCGCTGGGGAAATTAATTGAATGGAAACCATCTAACCAACTAAATTCAAAGTAAGCCATGTCATTAACCTCCCCACTCGCTGGGGAAATTAATTGAATGGAAACTGGAGAAGCTTAGTATTTTCACCAGCCCGAGTTTCCTTCAGGCTCCCCACTCGCTGGGGAAATTAATTGAATGGAAACACAAAAGGATAAACGCTCCCCTAGAAGTTGGCTCACTCCCCACTCGCTGGGGAAATTAATTGAATGGAAACTTTCCGCTCCCTCCTTCACCATACATCCAGATCATTGTTTGAGTTTTCCAAAGTTGCTCCCCACTCGCTGGGGAAATTAATTGAATGGAAACTTGGCCGCAAATTAGACAGATTTATGGTGACGTTCCACTCTCCCCACTCGCTGGGGAAATTAATTGAATGGAAACAAGTCCGGCTAGTATCCACAACATTAAAAACCATTCTCCCCACTCGCTGGGGAAATTAATTGAATGGAAACGCCATCTTGGAAGCGGACAAAGCTTGAATACTTGTACTCCCCACTCGCTGGGGAAATTAATTGAATGGAAACATGGAAACCTAAGAAAGGACTCATTGAACAGTTAATGAAGGCTAAACACTCCCCACTCGCTGGGGAAATTAATTGAATGGAAACGCCATGGTGTTTAACTTCCTCAGAGAAGATACTTACTCCCCACTCGCTGGGGAAATTAATTGAATGGAAACTAACCAGCAAGACCAAGACCTTCATACAGTAGACGCCACTCCCCACTCGCTGGGGAAATTAATTGAATGGAAACTTAAACGCCTTCACCCATTTTGCACCGGCATTCTCCGAATAATACTCCCGCTCCCCACTCGCTGGGGAAATTAATTGAATGGAAACTCGTTCTTTAGAACTCGTCAGGCAGGCTATTCTATACGCTCCCCACTCGCTGGGGAAATTAATTGAATGGAAACTCTACCTAACCAACCCTTAACTCCTTCATCTTCAAAGGCTCCCCACTCCCTGGGGAAATTAATTGAATGGAACCGCGGGAGCAGACACAAAGAACTTAGCCATGAGATTAACTCCCCACTTGTTGGGGAAATTAATTGCCGGCGGAAATTGAATTTTTTAAGAGGCAACTAAAAATCTATTTCGATACACCGCATCGGTGGATGTTATAGGGGCAGGCGGATGCCATAGAGTCGGCGGATCTGCAAGGAGCGGTCGATATTCAGGAGCCGGTGAATCTGTCAGTGTCGGGGGATATTCGGAGCGCTATGGAAACTTCAGGGGCCGATAAAACTCCGCTCGGACGGTGGAATTCGCGATTTGCCAGTCGATATTGAGATGCCGGTGTCACGCTCGTCCATGCTTAAACTCATGGCTGTTTCAGACCGGCATAAAGAAAATGTAGATTATCGGCCTCTCCGCCACCACCGACATCTACTGACTTCATCGGCCTCCCTGCCAACACCGGCCCATATTGTATCCCACTGGCACCACCAACTTCCCCAATACCTTGAACCTCACCGGCCTCCCTAAATGTAATAAAGCCGTGAATGTGCCAGGGGTGAGGGATATTGAGAGGCCACTGAACCTGCCGGCCTCCTTGGATGTTATGGTGCCGGTGGAATTCGCGATTTGCCAGCAGATGTTGAGGGGCCAGTGA
>NZ_JAMXEX010000048.1 GCF_025370775.1 Ancylothrix sp. D3o
TTGAATTGCTTGATTACCAGAGATTGCTGAATTACCGGAGATTGCTTGATTATTTTGATGATTCTTGGTCATTTTTTGGCCTCTTTGATATTGTTGGGTGTTCTTTGGTATTCATGGGTTCATTGGAAGGTTTAATCTGTTAAACCTTCGTTCGGATACCGCGTAGCGGTTTTATTTGTGGTGGCATCCTCGCCATAATGATTAATGGTTTAGGAAAGCTTTGGCAGTTTGGCTGATTTCATTCCCCAGATACATTCCAATACTGGGAATTTTTTGTTTGAGTAAAACCACCGACAAGCGGTGAGATGGCTGTCTACTAAGTTTTGGGGAATTATTGTGAATTCTGCCGGACTACTGGTTAAACCTCTGTAAGTTTCACCGACTATGAAACCTTGCTTCTGCTCTATCACCCAATTCTTTATCAAGGTATCGAGAACGACATTAGATAGTTCTCGTGGCACGCCAAACATTACTATCTCAGGGTGATGGAAAGTATGGAATAAACCAACGGTGTAAGTAACAGTCGGCTGTTCTTTCCTGGCATCCCCTAATACATTGATTAAGTGATACCCTCGCGTTAATACGTTATTAGCGATTATTTGGAGGATGGGGGGATTTAATTGAAGTTGGGCTTTCAGGAAAACACCGGCCTCAATGGTTTTCTCGTAATTCTTCCTTACAGAAAAGGCTGGATGTTCCTGGATACTTTCAACTAAATCTAGGGCTGCGGTATAACCAGCAGTCCTCATGTAGTCAGAGAGAATATCGGTAGCGTATTCATAGTTGCCTGCTGCAACTGTCAGATAGAAAATGTTGTTGGTAGACATAATTTTGGGTATAGGAAACCAGAGCTTTAGATGGGGTCTAAAGCTTGAGGGAGTTTGATTGTTGGTCTAGTGATTTAGAAATCCAATTCGCAATCTTCGAGTGATTGTTCTTTCACCCATTCACCATCAATTGAAGGTTTAGATAATTTCTGGCCGGTGGGTGATAAAAATTGATACCAATGATCTGCAAATCTTGGGTGTTGTAAGATTTTGCAACCTTTCACCGGCTCTAATCTGACATCACCACCACGAGCATTGACCATCTCCATAATTTCATAAAGTGGCCCGTCCAACTTTTTCCACTCCTCACTTATTGGTTGTGGTGGTGGTAAGACGGTTAAATGTTGCAGTGGGTTGATAACTTTTTCAAATTTCCAACCTAATTTTAAGTCGTTGTTGTCGAGTGTCCCAAACCATTGGGTTTTTATTGCACCGAACTCGGTAATTTCCACCACAATGTCCCCAAATTTTAAGTCCCGATTTGGAGCGCCAATCCGAATGCAATCACCGACTTTAAAATCCTCTACTTTACTTACCGGCTCAAATTGGTAATCAGTAATGCTGGGGTTACTGATTGAGTTGGTTTGTAACCGGGCACGAAGTGAATTAATTTCTTCGAGTAAATTATTGCGTTCGGTTTCCAGTTTGTTGATTATTTCGGTGGCCGGTTCTTGTAAATGATCCACCGGCCCATCGACATCCACCGACCCCCGAACATCCACCGGCCCTGTTACATCCCCCGGCGCTGAGTTATCAAAATCAGTTTGGAGTTGGCTTTTGAGTTGCTGGATCTCTTTGAATAAACTATCGCGCTCGCTTTCTAGTTTGGTGATTATCTCAGTGGCCGGTTCATCTACCGGCTCCTCAATTGGCTGTCCACTACATAAAATCTTCAGAGCTTTATCCAGATGCAGTTGGGCGTGTAACCGCCCCTGCTTCAACATTTCTTCCGATTTTCCGCCCAAACCCGCACACTGATCAATCTGTCTTTGTAGGCCAACCACCCTGTCCCTTGCCCATGCAATCTGTTTTAATAGCTTCTGAGATGGTGGGGCCGGTGTAACATTGGTTTGTATTTCCAAAACGCTTTCCACAGGCACCAGATTATACTGCTCAACCGCTTCTAACAGATGTTTCCACTTGATTGCTAGAGTGCCGGTGTCTTCATCCGCATCCTGTTTTGCACAAGTTTCTGCATCTTCTCTGACGTTCGCCATATCGTTATCGGAAAGACAGCCATATTTGCCGTCTCTGTCTTGCAGGACAAACTGGTTGATAATCGGGGGTATGAAGGCCGGTGGTACTTCCTCTTCAATATCAGGCGTGGTTAACTGATGTAGCTCAATTTCCCACCAGAAGAATGTCTTTTTAGCGTTAGTCTTAACCAGCCTCACTTGAACCCGTCCGAGAATATCAGGCGAGTCGATGACCTCGGCAACCCAGTTCTTAAACTTGCCCTTTTTCGTGATGGTAACAAGGGTGGCCGGTTGGTACTGGGCGATTTCTTCTGCGGTGGGGAAGGGGTTAAATCCTTTATTTTCCCGTTTGACCAATGCTCGCAGAGTGGGGATTGTTGCCCCGGCCACTTTAAAAACCTGATTGATAAGTGTGACTGCTAATTCGGCTGAACCCTTGGCCAAGGCGGCACAGCCTTCTGTACCAATCTGAAGTAATAAATCTAGTATTGTGGGGTTGAGGAGGCCGGCGTTTTCAAGGTTCTGTTTGAGTTCCGCCATCCCCAGCTTTTGAGTGATTTCCTTGGCAGTCAGGGGATATTGGGACTGGAGAAACTTGCTGAACAGCTTATTACCCAGCTTCTCCTTTAGATCCAGTAGGGTGTCGATAACATTCAGTTCGAGGACGTTTAGGTTGGTTAAGAGAAGCTGCGTCAACAACGGTAAACTTTCTAATGCTTCTGTGATAAGGGCTTTAGGTGTATTCTTTGTCCAGTAGAGAGTAGATGATGTATTCATAGTGATAGCCTGTAAGAACGATTATTTTTGGGGGGGCGAGTGGTATCGTCCCTTTTTGTTTTGGAGGTTTTAGGAGCTAGGTAGCCTTTATTTAACGCTATGACTAACGCAGTCGCGTTATGGCTTACGACTTAATTTACCGCGACTGAAGATTTTTTGCAACAAAGGCTCGTAAAAAAAATGTAAAGAGTTGTTGCTATTTAAGTTTTGCTATGCAGAGGAGGCTTTGAGCGAACTTAAGCTCTGTCGAGTCTGCCTTGATAGCTTTATGTGAGTTAGCTATGAATTAAGATGATGGTAGTCGGCTGAAAACATTATTTTTTTCACCAGAGCCATCATTAGCTAGGAGCCTGATTTGGAGCGTGTCTAATCAAAGAAAAATAAGACTGACTACTTTGTTTTTGCGCCTTTATGAATTGCTAGGAGAAGGTAGCGATATTGGTTTTGCAAAAAAAATCGGCATTAGCACTCCCGCTTGGCGTCGCATAAAACAGGGATCTAGTAGCTATTTAAGTAAAGCCAATACTGAAGGAATTTGTAATTTTTTAGGAATAGCTGTAGCCGATTTTGAAAATTATTTAGATGGCTTAGCAGGCTTGGATGAAATTCTTAAGAATGCAAAAGAAGCTAAAACACTCAACGAACCTTCGAGTCCTAGCCGTTCTTTACTCGTTTATCAAGAGATAGTATCTAAACTTGATTTGTTAAATTTCTCCGAATTTTATAAGCTTTGGCTAAGGGTACAAGACGAATTTTCTATTAGGCTTACTCCGCATTTAGCCCCTGATCTGTTAGGTAAACACTTATCTAAAAAGGGGGAATATGAACAAGAAGATAATGAATTAGTAGTTGTGCTGGGAGAATGGTGTTCGACTGTAAACTCTCAGGGAAAAAATCCCGTAGCCTTGCTCGAATTGGAAGGAATTAGTGCTTCGGATTTTAATGAAATTATGGAAGGTAAGCGCTTAGCAACTGACCAAGAATGCGAAATTTTTGCTATAGTAGTGAGCGATGAAAACACCCCTATTTCCGCTGCTGAGTTTCGAGCATTGCGCGATAACTCTATGGTCAATGTTGAACCAAAAAAAGCCGTGCAATACTAAGCACCTAAATGGTGGCTATGTTTGCAAAAATGGTGGTAAGTAAGCTTATAATGAAAGGAGGATTGTGTGGCGAATATACCAGACGAATTCTGGCCTAATTACTTTAAAAAAGGAAATATTGGTAATTTAGCAAGAGAATTCAATGAAATTCAAATAAAAAAGTTTATAAGCCGCTCTAATTGTAAAGAGCTACTAAAAAAATGCCGATTCCGCTTGTGTTGGAACTCTGGCATCCTACCCCCCAACAAGGCTTATAAGCATTTAGAGATTGAAGCGACTTCTAAGATAGGCTTTTTCCTAATTTGGGTAAATAGGCTGGTTTTATCAGAGGAAATAATTCTTTTAAATCTTGCCGATAGAGTGACAGTTAGATGTCTTAATAGTTCGTTGAATAGAAGTTGGGAACCAAAAAAACAAATTGAAGAGGTAAAACAAAGTATGGTTTTTAAAAATAGAGTTCCAGAAGAAGGCTCTACGTTACATGATGGGTATTTAATTGTGCCAGAGTTGGATTTGGATTTTAACGCCCTTTATTTTAACCCTAATCCGGTTTACATCACAGACTTAACAGATGGGAGTATGCTATTTGCAAATCCTCAAGCTTTGACAGCACAACAAAAAAACTTACCAGATTTGTTGCGGACGGCGGCTGCTCTTGATAATCCAGAAGATTTGGCCTATCGGACTAAACTATTGTGCGAAGTGGGAGGTACTGGACGCTTAACAGATTTCGAGTATAAAGGTTATCGATAGTTAAAAGAGCCAGATACAGGAATTTATCGCTTAAAAGAAATGAATTTTGTTTCATTTTTTGCACGGGTATCCCTCTTTAATACAGACTGCCGGCTTGCCATTACTTTATCAGCCGAACCAACAGGCAAGATTTTATAGCCAGTTTTTAGAAGCTCTATTTACCACAGGGAGCCAGCTTGAGAGTAAAGTAGCCCTTGCGGGATGTTCATCTCGGTTCCTTCTCTGTGAACCTCCTGCTGCCAGTTTGTGCGTATTAAATTTTAGTTCGTTATATAACATAACATATCTTGGATGAGACCGTTAGCTGGAAGTCCAACGGGAAGTTTAGGTTTTGATTGACACAAATAACAAAAAAGATTAGTCTCAGCAAAGAATGTTTTGATAAGTTTTTCAGGGATTGAGGGCTGGTGATGACAGAAGGGAATTTAGAGGAACTGGCAAAGGCAAGTAATGCAGAAGTAATAGATGCGCTCCTCAAACAACTCCTTGAACCCTTGGGAGTAACCGCTCGAACGATTTTAAACGATGAGTATTTGCAGGTAATGTTAGAGTCTGCTGAGGTGCCGGTGCAGCAGAAAATGGTGGATTTAATTATTGCCTGTTTAAGGGAAACCGGACGAGACAGTTTGAGGACGGTTAAGATTTATGGCAAAAAGTCACAAACCTTTGATTTAGCTTGGCGACAAGAAATTGAGATAGCGCAGCAAGCAAATTTAGATGATGCTTATTTATATTTAGATTTAGAGGTAAATGGAGACGGAGAGATTTTTAAGTTAGGCTGGATTTATTTAGCAGAGGAAGTTTGTCAAGACAATGTAGAACTAGGGCTTAGCCAGCTAGTTGAATTAAAAGAAGTTGGCTTACAGATATGCGGCCATAATTTTCGCAGGTTTGATTGTTTATACTTGATAAAAAAACTACCCCAGTTATCATCTTGGTTGGTAGTAGATACCTTGGAGTTATCTGTTTTAACTTACCCATTAGATGCTTCCCATAAATTGAAAAAAGCACATAAAAAGAGTAGTTTTGCTCTGAATAACCCACTAGAAGATGCACGGGAAACCAAGGATTTATTACAGAAAATAATAGAAAAATGGGCAGAATTTCCGCCAATCCTGCGAGATGTGTATATTTGGTTACTAAGCTGTGGGGAAGAAAATGCAGATAACGCTTACGAGCAATTTTTTACATTTTTACGATGGGTGGTAAAAGAAGCGCCTAACTGCAAAAATTTACCGCCTCTAGTAATTAGCGGATTAGATTGGGATTATTTGGAGATTTTTTGGAAACAAGCCCAATTAAAAACTTTTAATGAGCGACTTTGTTTAGCTGGAATTTTAGCTGCGAATTATGAAAGTAATTGTAAAAATATAGAACGCTCCTTTTCGGGATGGTTGGCACATTTAGCAGAATTTCAAGAAATCTGGGAGGGATTGGAGATACTGCCAAATTATCAAACTTGCTTGCAACAATTTGGCTTGGAAAACTTTAGAGGGAAACAAGAAGAGGCAGTTAGAGCAATTTTGCACAATCAAAACCCCCTTGTCATCATGGCAACTGGTGCCGGGAAGTCACTTTGCTACCAAGTAGTAGCCTTACTGTTATTTCAAAGGCAAGCGGCATTAACGGTTGTCATCTCTCCTCTGCAAGCATTGATGGCAGATCAGGTAGCAGATTTAGAAGAAATGGGGGTAAATTTTGCAACATTCATTAATGGTAATTTACAGGTAAAAGATCGGCAGGAACGTTTAAAACAATTGAGGGATGGAGCCAAAGGGCTACTTTATATTAGCCCTGAACAATTAAGATCGCCAAGTATTAGGGCATTATTAGAAGATCAAAAACCAAGTTTGTGGGTAATAGATGAAGCGCATTGCATTAGCCAATGGGGGCATAGTTTTAGGCCCGATTATCGATATATTCCTAAATATATCCATGAATTATATGAAAACCAGTCACCGCCGCTTCTGGCGCTGATGACAGCAACCGCAACGGTGAAAGTACAAGAGGATATTAAAGAGTTATTTAAGAACGACGGAGGTTTAGAAATAAAGCAGGTGATTACTGAAACCAGCATCCGCGAAAATTTGCAATATAAAGTAGTCCCCGTTTCTAGTAAAAATAAAGAAGCAATTTTACTCAACGAAGTAAAGCAAAGCTTAGGCCAAGGAGGATGTGTTTTAATTTACACAACTACTCGCAAAAATGCTGAGAAGGTAAGCACTTTATTAAATCAAGAACATATTGATGCCCGATATTATCACGGCAAGATGCAAAATGTAGAAAAAGAAGAAGTCTTGCAAGCATTTAAAACGGGTGAGCTAAATGTAATAGCAGCCACTTGTGCTTTTGGGATGGGAATTAACCGTAAAGATGTACGGGCAGTTATCCACCACGCTATGAGTCCTAATTTAGAGGCTTATATTCAGGAAACAGGTAGGGCAGGGCGAGACGGGATGCCGGCAGATTGTACATTGTTATTTAATGAACAAGACGCAGATATCCTCTTTTATTTGCAAAGTCAAGTAGAACTAACAGAAGCAGAATTAAGAAATATTTTTATCGCTATTCGTAGTATTCGAGATCGTATTCATGGGGGCGCATCTCCAGATTGGTTTTGGGTAACGCTGAGTGAAATGTATCAAAATAGCGATTTAGAGGGAGAATTTGCCAATGATGCAGAATATCGAGATATCAAAATAAAGGTAGCTTTGCAATATTTAGAAAATTGCGGATTAATTGAACGGGCAGAGAGTTTGTCCGCGTATGTTCAGTTTGAATTAACAGATTATCTTTATGAAGAATCCGCTCGAAAGTTTGTTGAATATGCACAATTTAAAAATTTATCGAGGACGCAAATTAAGCAATTTAAAAAGCTAATAATGGCGATGTACTCGGCAAAACGTCATTACGCTGCGAAAAATCAGCCGGTACCTTTGGATCATCTCAGTGATGAGTCGGGGATAGATCCGAGGGAGTTAACGGGTAGAATTCGAGAATTGCAAAAAGCGGGGGTAGCGGCGGCTAAAATTCCTTTGACATTTTTAGTAACAAAAGAAGTTAAAGGGGATGCTCTGAAACAATATGAACGCATCCGCTGTTTGGAAGAAAAAATTTTAGAATTTTTGCTAGAGTTCCAGAGCAATCAGGGATATATTCAAGTAAACTTGCGAAGTCTAGCCTCGCGCTTAGATCCAGAGCGCACCCAAAAAACTAGAGCTTCCGATCTGATGGACATTTTAGAAGGATGGAATGCCGATAAATGGATAAAATTAATTAAGATTTACCGGGATATAGTAAGAATTGAGGAAGTCGAAATTTTTGATTTCATTGACCACCATAAGAATATAGCAGAAGCGATTATTGGACAATTTTATGAAACCCTCGAAGACATGAAAGGGGCACGTTTGCGCGTTGGCTATGAGTTAGATAAACTGATCAATGATGTAAATATAAGAATTGCCCCTGTTAAGGTGTCAGAAACTGAATTAAAGGCTGTGTTACTTTGGATGCACAACCGAAAGATTTTACGTTTAACAGATGGAGCTAATTTATTTCATCAAGCATTAAAGGTTCGAGTTTTTAAAGACCGCAAAGAAACCCGCATCTCTACCGAATATCAAAAAATTAAAGCTTATTACGAACAGCAAACACGCCGCACTCACTTAATGATTGAGTATGGAAAAATACCAAATGAACAAACCCGTCAGAAGTTAGTACACAATTATTTCATTTTATCAGAAAAAGAGTTTGGCAAAGCGTTCCCCCAGTTTTCTAAAAAAGTAGAAGAGATAAAAAGGCCGATTATTCAGGAAGATTACCAGCGCATTATTGGAGATTTGAACCCAACGCAAAAGCAAATTGTAGAAGCGGAAGAGCCGGCGTTGTTAGTAATTGCCGGCCCAGGCTCAGGAAAAACTCGAACAATTGTTCGGCGTATTGCATATTTAGTCAAGGTAAAAAGAGTAAATCCCAATCGGATTTTAGTGTTAGCTTATAATCGAAATGCGGTACAAGAATTGAGGTCAAAACTACAAAATTTAGTGGGGGCCGGTGCTTCACAATTGCAGGTTTTTACCTTTCATGGATTGGCACTTTCACTTTTAGGCTGTACTCCTGGTTCAGAACGGCTTTCAACAGATGCAGAATTTCAAGAGTTATTAAAAGAAGCCTGTGATTTGATTGAGCAGGGAGATGAATTGGAAGATGTGGATAGCCAAGCTCGCCGGCTTCATTTACTAGGAAATGTTGAGTATATCTTTGTAGATGAATACCAAGATGTAGCAGAGGTAGAGTATCGTTTAATTAAATTGGTGGCGGGGTTAGGGGATTCTGGGGACGAATCGAGATCGGTGCAAATTAATCTTTGTGTGATTGGCGATGATGACCAAAATTTGTATGGTTTTCGTGGTACTAATCCTAAATATATCAGCCAATTTGAACAAGAATATAAAGCCAAACGTTTTTTACTTACAGAAAACTATCGCTCGACTGAAGCGATTATTGAAGTAGCCAATAAAGTAATCTCAAATAATCGCCAGCGCTGTAAAAAAGAAGCAACTGAGCAAGTGCGGATTAATGAGGCGCGAATAGGAGATGTGGGTGTCCCGGTAGGGTTTTATGGTTTTGAAAATACGTCATCTCAAGCTGCTTGGATTGCTGATAAGATCCAGTCTTGGCTCAATGAGGGAGTAGCAGCTAATAATATTGCAGTTTTATCACGCCAGTGGGATAATTTGAGCGGGATTCGTTTGTTACTAGAAAAGCAAAAAATTCCAACTTATGCCTTAAAATCTGATGATATTAAGTTAGGCCGAAATTTTATTACTTGTCGGTTAATTGAAGAGTTGAATGCAGAAGTGTCGGTATTTGGTGGGGAAGATTTGGTAAGAAATTGGTTTGCAGAACGGTTTATAGAATGGCATCGTAATTTAGAAGAACCAACAGTAAGAACATTGCTGAAGATAGCCGATTTTTTAGATTTAGAACGCGGTTGTGCTGGGGGGAATGTGGGCTTACCGATGACGGCGGGGGAAGTGGTGATGGCGTTATTGGAATACAATAAAAGTGGAGTTTTTTTAGAAGAAAATGCGATTTTAGTTACAAGCTGTCATGGTGCTAAGGGGTTGGAGTTCCGTAAGGTTATTTTATTAACTGATAAGTTCAATACAGGCTTAGATCAAATTGAATCAGAGCGCCGGCTCTTTTATGTAGCAATGACAAGGGCAAAAGAAGAGTTAATTTTGTGTTCGGTTGAACCGAGTCTGCTGTGCAAAGAAACCGGCCTCATTCCTCAGCCAATAGTTGGTATTGATGCTATTCTTCCAGAACGGATGCTTTATTTAAATTTGAGTCCTCAAGATGTGAATTTGGGCTATGCTTTCAGTGAGAATCAACAACAGATTGTAAAAAGTTTGCGGGAAGGGGATGTGATAGAGATGAAAGCCAATAGGTATGGAAATAATTGGGCAATTGTTGCAGAAGGGCAAGAAGTGGGGACTTTATCAAGAAGCTATAATGACTTTTTGAAACAACGAGGGATAGTGGTAAATGAGTTTCAGTTTCAGCCAGGGGAGGTCAGGGTTGGGAAGATATATAATCATCTCAAATATGACCCTCTGAATGGAGAAACTATTGAGAATTGGTTTGTCTTACTTCCACAAATTCGAGTATGCCGGTGATATGTTTAAAAAGTTACAAATTGCAAATAATTATACACAGTTGTAACTTTTCTGGCTTGCCAATAAGCAAGATTTTCTCTTTCCTTTGAGCCTAGGCTTGGCCTTCTCTTATCACCGGCCTCCCCAAGTCTAATATTTTGTAGCCAGAGAATAACAAACCTTACTTACCCCCAACAAACTCAGCCAAAAACGCATAGTAGACACTGGTTGAAAACGACCGACTTTATGATAAAGTAGGAAACATCTACAACCGTAGGAGGCATTTAGCTCATCAAAAAAAATAATGATATCGAGTTAGCAAATTATGTAAAGGATAACGAAAACTTTTTATCTCCTAAATTAAAAAAAAGATATTAAAACGCTAATCGTCTCAGAAATAACCTCAAAGCAAGGAAAAACCAATCAATGCTACCATCAATTTTTGACACTTGCACCCCTAGAGAAGAAATATTATCAGGAGAATTATCCTTAGATTTATTTGCAGCAAAATTAAGACTTGTGGTAGAAGGAAACGCCCCGCCCGTCTATCAAAATCCTAAAACTTTTTTCGCCAATACTTTCCCTACAGACGGCATTAAAACCTTAATTCGAGAAGTTTTTAGCAGGCTCACCGGCACCGGCTCAGGTTCACCAGTTATCCGCTTAGAAACCAGCTTTGGCGGCGGGAAAACTCACGACGAAATCGCCCTCTGGCATATTTGTAAACAAGGCCGTACAATTGAAGGATTAGAGCGTTTTGCTGACTTGAATTTTATTCCAGATTATGCTGTCCAAGTTGCTGCTATAGATGGCAGAGATTTAGATCCAGAAAACGGCGTTTTTCATCAACAAACCGGCATCACTACTTACACCTTGTGGGGAGAAATTGCTTATCAAATTGGCGGAATTAACGGTTATTCCTTGCTCAAAGGCTCTGATATAAACGGTATTAGTCCGGGGACATCCGTATTAGAAAGGCTCACCGACAGTAAACCTACTGTTATTATTTTAGACGAAATTGCCCG
>NZ_JAMXEX010000049.1 GCF_025370775.1 Ancylothrix sp. D3o
GGGGTTTACAAACGTAACTACCGAGATAGGAGCAATCAACCAGTATTAGATGGCTTCTTTTCCCAAGTAAATGCCGTCTCTAATATTTTGCATCAACGCCTGCCTTTAGCAGAAAATCAAAGGAATAACCTTCCTAAAGTGTGGTTAGTGTTAGATGACTTTTTTGCCACTTCTAACGTTTTAAACCGGGCGAAAAAAGAATTAGCTGAAGCCTGGGAAACTGCCAAAGGACAAATGGGGGAAATAATAACGTTAGGTAGAGAAGTTGGAGTGGGTTTATGTGTTGCTACCCAAAGCCTAAATGTTCAGAGTTTAGGATGTGATGATGCCAATATTCGGGGTTGTCTAGGAATTTGTGCCCTCGGCAAAATCTATACAGATTCTAATGGCAGAAGAGAGGGTGGGTATAGCCCAATCACAAATGCCTGGAAGAACACCTATATTATCCCCAGCGAATATGTGGGTCAAATTACAACCAGCTTCAACAAATTAAGACCAATTAGTGAGCGCACTGGATATGCCATTGCCTTAACTACTTTTGGCGAACCGGCTATAGGATTATTCACAGAAGATTTGTCGTGGGTTAGGGATTACAAAATCCCTGTTAATGTATCGCTTCCCACCGGCTCTAATGTCGTTAAATTTCCCACCGAACCTACAAAAACCTCGCCAATTACATCAGCTAACTTTAATGATGAGTTAGAGGACGAGTTAGAGGACGAGTTAGAGGATGAACCAGCGGATGAATCTAGTCCAGAACGATTCATTCATTAAAGAGCTTACTCTGCAAGAGTTTACCTGCTTTGAATAATTGAAAACACAACCCAATACAGGAGAAAAATATGGCACCGCAACGTAATCCAAACTTCCCTAACCAGAACCCGAATTTTGGTCAAGATGAAGTATATCCTACTTGGACAATGCCGGCCCCTGATAGTAATAATGTCACGATTGTCTATGAACCAGATGGCAAAGGGAATATGACGGTTTATGAGACAAAAACTGTTGTTGTCAAAGAACCGCTGAGTAATTACAGTTCCCGTAATCCTAAGCTATTCCGGTCTCATGCCGGTGGAATGTTTAAGGCACTCGTTAAACAGCCGCTTTCTAGTGCAGAAACAATCTTTGCCGTTATTGGGTTTCTGTTTACTTTATGGCTGGTTTTTGCAATTGGGTGGCGTGGGGTAACTTCTTCTCAAGTACAAGCTACAAAGACAAATTCCCCTACACCGGCTTCAATTTGGTTTAGATAATGGAAACTTTGAAGAAATGGTGGGGTTGTCTTAACCCCACGATGAAACTGTTAGTCGTCATTGCAATAACTTCATTCATCTTGAATTTATTGAAACCGGGGCGACTAACTTATCTGGGAGAGGAGTCAGTAAGAAATGGTATTCGCTCCATTCAAACTTCTACTCCCTCCAACAATAGTGATTCTTCACCCGGCGGTAATCCCAGAAAAGATACAAAAGCCGCTTGTGCAATACCAGATTTCTTTGGCAGAACAATTGATCTTTGTAAAGAGCAGAAGAAATGAAACTCAAGTTTACTGTGGAGACAACTTATGAAGGTACAAGACCGGCACCCGCCACCACCGAAATATCAGAGTCACCGCGTAGTGATAGTGCAGCAGAAGATTCCTCAGCATCGATGCCGGCATCCCGAACCCCCCATCACCCAGACGATTATCAATATCCGCCACCGTCGGCACCACAATATCCAGCGTCTCCCCCATATCCACCGGCACCACCGGGTACGCCACATCCACCGGCACCATCGCCACCACCAACAGCACCACCCCCGGCATATCCATCGCCATATTCATATCCACCGCCACCGGCACACCCATATCCAACCGCACCTCCACCACCATATTCATATCCACCGCCACCGTACTATCCCCCAACATCGCCGCCATCAGCACATCCATATCCACCACCGCCGTACTATCCCCCAACATCACCGCCACCAGCAGTCCCCCACCCATACCCACCAGCACATCCAGCGGCTCCACATCCGACAATTCCGGCACCACCGCCACCAGCAGTCCCCCACTCATATCCACCGGCACCACCAACTAATCTTGAAATCAATTCTGCTGAGAAAAAGGCAGCTATTCTGATTGTCTGTTTGGTTGGATTGCAATTATTACCGGTGCCAACCTGGGAAAAAATAGAAAATTTACCACCGGCTCAAATATTGCGCTCAATAGTAAATCCAACTGCCGCGCCACCAGTTCCTTCTTCAAAACAGCAATCATCCATTTTATTACATGGCCCACCAGTTTTTCCCTTAGCTGGATTATCAGGAAAAAAGGCTATTCCTGTTAGTATTCCTGGTGATTGCCGACCGCTAGGAAGCTGCACCAGAAAACACGCGGGGGCTGATTACAGCGCTAGTCCAGGGACGCCGGTACTCGCAGTTGAAGGGGGAACAGTTAATGAAGTAAAACCCGATTCTCCTGTTGGTGGAATTATCGGAATTAAATCAACTTCCTCCGATGAAATCTATCGGTATGTTCATTTAGATCGTGATTCGGTGCGGCCATTTAAAGTTGGTGATTTTGTCAGTAAAGGGAGCATTATCGGTAAAGTTGGGCCTACGTTTCCTGGTTCTTCCGGGCCACATCTTCATATTGAGAGATACCAGGCCGGCCAATTAGATTGGAAAGTCCATGAACACTTGAAAACAGCAATTGCTCTCCCCAAACCATGAAACCCAATACTATTGCAGTTGCGGCGTTGGGTGTCCTGGGATTTGAAATATTCAGGAATCCCCCTACTACTATCGCCCAAAATACAATCTTTAACTCCAACATTCCAACTAACATTTCCACCAAAAAAATAGCATTATCTGCCGGCCATTGGATTTATGCCCGTAGTGAAACCGGCGCCGCTGGAGAAAAAGAAATGAACAAATTAATCGTCGAAGCTCTCCAGCCAATGTTAGAGGAAACTGGTTGGAAAGTTATCCGTCCTGATTCGTTAACTATGATGAAAAAATGGAATGTTTGGGAGCAATACATCGCCGACATCCCCAACTTGGAAAATCAAAATTATCAAGTTCTGGAAATTCATGGTCAACCTGGCCGGTGGGGTACTGGAGTTATCGGTAATCCTAATGACCCCTTTGATTCCAAATTAATCAAACAATTTGGGATTTTAAAAGCTGATAGAGGCCGGTATGGCGTCACTCGCTCTGGACGTAATGGCACGATTTTAGAAGTCTTTGCCTCGGATCAGCTTCCCCCAACTGCTGAGGGTAAACAAAAGCTTGCCAAACAACTTGCCAGAACAATCACCGATGCTCTCAATGAGCCATGAAACTTATTTCTGCCATTGCTTTTATGATTTAAATAGCCGTAATGAGCCATGAAACTTATCTCTACCATTGCTTTAATGGTTTTAATAGCTGTTTGGTATGATGCCTCCCCAACCAAATCCCAACTAAACAGCCAAGAAACTTCCACTTTTCCTGATGTAAGCGCAGATAAAACATTTGAGTATTTCAAAGAAGTAGCACTAAAATCTGAGTTTGGCAGTTCAGATGATGGTGTAATCAAGAAATGGATGGTTCCTATAAAGCTAGAGATAGCCGGTCTTCCCACTCCCGCAGATTTACAAACACTGGAAGCTGTCACCAATGAGTTAAAACTACTGACCAATTTACCAATAGAATTCGTTAAACCAAACACTGGGAATATGCGAATCCGGTTTACCCCTGAAGAAAACTTTAAGAAATTTATTCCCAGTTATCAAGCCGGTAATAGCGGCTTCTTCTGGTTGAACTGGGATGAAACCAAACAAATAACGGGCGCTGAGATTTTAATCTCCACCACAGGTGTCACCCAAAAAGAACGCTCTCATCTTATCCGAGAAGAATTAACACAGGCGTTTGGGTTGCCGGCGGATTCTAATAAATATCCTAACAGCATTTTTTATCAAGGTTGGACAGACATTACCGAGTATTCATCGCTTGATAAAAAGTTAATCAAGATGCTCTACAACCCCCAAGTTAAACCAGGGATAAATGAAACTCAAATAGAAAAGCTGTGGAGGGATAACCCGCTATGATTAATCCCACCGGCCTCTCAATCATCGCCATTTCTACTTTAGGATTAGCCATTGTCGGTCAATCTTCTCCAACACCGGCACCCAGCCAAATTTCTATGCACAAGAATACGATTAGCCCTTTATCAGGAGCCGTTAAAAATGGGAATGTTCAAGCGTTCTTGCAAACAATTGCTTTTGCCGAGGGCACTGCCGGCCCAGATGGCTATCGCATGATGTTCACCGGCCAATTATTCAATTCTTTTAGCGAACACCCTAATGTCAAGAATTGCTCACTTTATAAAGGGAAACCTTTGTGTAGTACCGCAGCCGGTAAATACCAATTTCTCAAACCAACGTGGGATGAAGTCGCTCGTAAATTAAAGCTACCGGATTTTAGTCCAGAATCCCAAGACCTAGCTGCTGTCCAATTAATTAAACAGGCCGGTGCATACCAAGATATTCTGGCCGGCCAGTTTGATGATGCTGTATTAAAACTTGCGCCTACCTGGGCCTCTTTCCCCACTGCTGAAGGGAAAAGCTACTACAACCAACCATCTAAAAAGCTGACTGAGTTGCGAAAAGTTTACCAGCAGGCCGGTGGTAAATTTAAATAATATTTTTTGCTAAAACTCAACAATAGCTCTAATAGAATTTCACACTTATTAATAGTAAATAGCTTGAAGATTAGTATATAATATTTATATTGGTTTTAACTTGCATTAATGGCTATACCATCCGAAATTATAGCTCTTCTTGAGCGACTCAATCAAGAACTAGAACAAGCTGAACAAGATGCTACAGAAGGGCTATCCTTAGTCAGACAAAGGTTATCCCGCTTTCCGACTAACGTTTTGCTTCTTCAAATTTTTGGTGCTTTGAATAATATCATCCTTTTTGTAGAAATATATAGAGGCCGGATTCAAAGTATAGAAGCTCGCATTTCTTCAGAAAATACGTCAACCGAAATACTACAGGAGGCAGGAGAAGATTTGGGAGCAATCCTAGGGCGGGTATTAGAAGTTAAAATAAATGCGTGGAATCTCAAAAATCGTTTGGAGAACGGACAATGACACAATCATCCATGAGCGAACAGGAACAACGCGAACTAGCAGAAATACTTGAACTTGCCAAATTAACCGAACAGAAGGCTAAAGAATTGTGCGACTTTACATTGGAAATAGACCAAAAATACGAAAAACGTTTGGCTCAGTTAAAAGTTGCTAAAAAATTGAAAGTTGCCGGTCTTTCTTAGATACTCACGTCTGAATATCTTAGAACGCCTCCATTCCTCCACTCCCCCATAGCAGTCCCAGTTTATGGGGGATATAAATTTATTTATCAGAATTGTTATCTATGAAATATCCTCGGATTGTTTCAGCAAAAGCCATTGATAATCAAACTTTGGTTATAAAATTTACCAATAATAAACTTAGAAAGTACGACATCTCTAAATTATTAGAGAATCATCTGTTTGCTAAATTTCATAACGCAGCTTTCTTTAAAAGCTTTAAGATTGAGGAAGGTGGTTATGGGTTAGTCTGGGATGAAGACGTTGACCGACGTGAGTATGAGCTTTGGCAAAATGGAAAAAGTTTCACACCAGTTGATAGCAGATGAGATTGTTTAATTACTTATTCAACTTGAGCCTAGTAATTCGATAAAATATTAGGCAGCAGAGCTATCGCTGTTGCTGTATTTCTTGATGCAGAGCTAGGTAATGACGATAATCATTTGCCCATTCTATAAATAGAGCATCATCTGCTACTAACCCTTGATTGTATTGCTCAAAGAATTCTTCTCATTCCATCTGATGCCGGTTTTTATATAAACTCAACCGCTTTTTGACGGCAACTAAAGCATCTAATGGCGATGTGTATTCAATGGTTTTTTTACGCATTAACTTTTTATCCCATTTTGTGTCTGTTTGACTATATGCCCATACTTTTGTACTATTTAGCTATAAATTCTTTTGCCCATACAAAGGGAATATCTGCGGCCTCCGCAGCCGCTTTATCCTCTGGCCGGTCTCCCACAAACAAACACTCCGAAGCATTGTGTATTTGCCGCGCCAAAAGCAGCATCCCTGGCCCAGGTTTTCTGAATTTCCCCTGAAGCTTTAGTTCTACCGTTTGATTAGAAGTAGGACTATAGAGAATATGGTTGTCTTGCCAATCCTCGTTTCTCCAATAGCGCAGACATTTTTTCCCTTGCAAATCAGGGCAGAAGTAGCATTCTTCTATCTCAGGGAAAAGTTCTAAGCAAAATTTCATCTCTTGCATAGCTTCTTGTAAGGTTTTATGGCCGGCTTCAACACCCCCTTGGTTGGAGCAAATAACAATATTCCAGCCATCTTGCTTGTATTGGGTTACAACTTTTTGTACACCTACAATAGGCTTTTGATCCGAAGGGTTCTGAACAAATTTCCCCCGTGATTTTGGTCTAACAAGAGTCCCATCTTTGTCAAGTAAAAGTAACGGCGGCTGAGTTTCCATTATTTTAGGTTTTCTACTAAATTTTCGTTCCATTGACTAAACGCTCATTTCCAGAACACTGATTGATGAAGTGGCTTGAAAGCTGTACTATTAAGTCTCTGGAGTAAGAGTTAAACCGCGATATACTTGCTCAATTGGGAATGATAGATTGATGCTTTTTAGTTCAATGGTGTCACCGGCCCCATAGTTAATAATCATCCATTGTCCCGCATCATTTTTGTGGTACAGGTCGATTTCAATGGAGGTAGAACTTACCAATAAGTAATCTTTCAAGACCGGGTTATTTTGATACATTCTGAATTTACCACCCCTGTCGTAAGCTTCGGTGCTTTTGGAGAGAACTTCCACGATTAAGCAAGGGTAGGTAATATACTGGGTTGTCGTTTTGTCGCGTTCGTCACAAGTGACGCTGGCATCTGGATAAGTGTAGTCTTCGCTTTCAACAATCTTTACTTTGATGTCAGAGTTTCCCGTAATGCAGCCACTTCCGTCTAAATGAGCATCAAACAGGGCGGTAAGTTTGATAGCAATGCGGCCATGATTGATGCTGCCTCCTGTCATGGCATAAACTTGCCCGTTAATCAGTTCATGTTTTTCTAGTTGCTGAGATTCCCAGGCAAAATATTCTTCAGGGGTAAAGTTTGGGGGATTATCTTTGACAGCGATCATAATGGGGATGGCTCCTGTGTAACATAATTAATGAGTTTGTCTTATTCTAACAAACTTCTTTGGAGTCAAGTTTTTTGATTCTATTCTTTGAGATAAATTGGGGGAAAATAGACTCAAGTTATTTATTATTTCCAACTATTAAAATAAATTGCTCTTGGTTTTTAAACAGGAATGTCAAGAAATTTTTAACGCTACTGATTTACAGTATAACTTACTAAATATCCAAGCCTTTGAAACCTGTATTAGGAAAGCTTTTTGGATTTTGTAATTATTTTTTCCTACCCTGATTAAGCAACGCCGCCAACTGTACCTTGGTTTGATACGGATAAACTATTGCTAACCACCGTCACCCCAGGCTGAAAGTTCCCCACACTTATTCCAATAATAACTATCAAGCAGCAAGCAGACAAAATGCACACAGAAAGCTTTCTGGGTTCTTAATTACAATCATCATCCATTTTGCACCATCCAAACCAGAATGCCCAAATTTTGCTCAACCGGCAACAGGGGATAATCAGTTAAATCAATTGTAACAGTTCGTTTTTCCAGTTTCAGAAACCGCCAAACTGTACCACTTGTAACTGTTCCGTAAATCGTGGCCTGAGCCTGCTGTTCCCGTTGATTAAAACGTTGAGCCGCCACCATTTTCACTAAACATTTTCCCAGCCCTGCGTTCAAGTTTTCATTACTCGCTTCTACTAAAACCACTGCCGGTGCCTTAATATATAGCTGTTCTGGAGAGCGACTAATCAGAAAATCTACATCTCCGGTCAAATCAACCTCTGGCTGCACGTTAAACTCTTCACCAGAAAATATGCTAATTGCCCCATTAAGCTGACGTTTTACTTCTAATAAGACAGGATTGATAATACCTTCTGAACGAGCTTTTTCAGTACCTACGGCAATGACCCAAGGTACTGTTTCTTTTAAGGTATCTTCGAGCAAAGAACTTGGGGTGATTGCAGGAATCTCTGGTAAGAAGCGCTCACCTTCAACAATCGTCAGTTGAAAATCATCTACAGCTTTACTAAGAGTAAATTGGTTATAGGGCATACAATTTTACGCAAGACGCTGATAAAGGTCATGGTTTTTATTCAGGACATATTCTGTAGCCTTTTGATAGGATAAAGAAGACGGTTTAATACTAAGAATTAATGGCCTTTTTTGTTGAGTAAGTTCAACTTCTTGGCTATCTCCTAATAATTTTTTAGGGATTATAACTCCCTGCTCCGTAGCTTTTAATTTCATGGATTTATTCTTTGCTCATTTTATTAAATTTGATTATATCACTTACTCAGTAAAAGTGTAAATCGTTCAAAGGCCAATTATCCTGGCCGACAGAATAACCTCACATTTCCTATAGACATTCGCCTCTGATGTAAGCCACCAGTTTCTACCAGTATCTTCGAGTGATGTCGAATACTGGTCATCAAGAAATAAATATTCAATAAAGGTTAGGCTTGATTTCTTGAAGCAAAAATTAAGCCATCTGTTTACAAGCATCCGATCGCAAACGCTTTTAGAAACCGGCCAAACAAATGCCTAACTTGTGCCATACCAGTTTTTAATAACCAGTTTCCCACTCATCCAATATCCAAGCCTCGCCTTGAGGATATTCCCAAGGCTCCGCAGCAAACAATCGCATCCAACCGGCATCCCTACTCAATAAGAGTTTGGCCAATTTTTTCTCAAGCGGTATTGCTCAGATACTCAACAATTAAGCCAATTGTTTACAAGCATTCCAAGCAAATGCTTTTAAGAACCGGCGCTGCCACAGTCCTAACTTTCTCCATACCAGGCTTAAATAACCATCCGTCGCCCACTCATCCAACATCCGAGCCAAGCCTTCAGCATATTCCCAAGGTTCAGAAGCAAACACCCGCATTACCCCAGCACCCCATTCAATATCCTCATCTGAATAAGTCTGTGGTGTCGGTGGAGGAGAGGCCGGTGGTGGAGCTTGATTATTGGCCATTTCTTCCAGCACCTCTGGTAAATAGATTTCAGCAAAGAACCGAGCAGTGTCATCTAGTAGTGGGGGTGTTAGTTTTCCTTTTAAAGCTTCTATAAGGGAAATTAACACCCTCTTCACCGGCTCAAAACCACCCATCCCGCTGGCCATCTGGCTGATTCTTCCCCGTGTCACACCCACCGCTGCTGCAATGGTAGAAGTAGTACAGGCAACACCGGCAGCCAAAGCATCCCACATAGAAGCAATCATGGCTCTTTCACGCTGTACCCCCTTGGTAGCCGCAGCCAAACAAATATCAGCAACATCCACAAATTCAACCCGACACCCTGGATAGAATCGCTGTAATTCGATGGCCACATTCTGAGGATATTGGTCAGATACCAACCAACAAGTCTTAGGTTTATCTGATAATTGTGCTCTTAACCGGCCCACCAATTGCACAACCTCCGCCATCACCAACCTCTCCACCCACCGGCCAAAAGCACCACCAAGATGTGTTGGTTCAACAGCTTGACCCCTAGTTGCAGCCCAAGCCATTGCCAATGCACCGAGGTTCGGTAAGGGGGAACCAATAGCAATCAACTGGTCACAATCCCGAAAAGCATTGCTACCCCGGTTATCCAAAAACCAGTAGCCAGAAATTGTACTTGAAATATTGGTCAGATATTTCTTGAATTCAATAATGCCGGTACTCTCTGGAAAGAATTGTGTGAGTGAAGTGATTAAATGGTTGATTCTCTGTTGCTGGCTAAATACACCCTCGGTTTCCCTGTTCATTCCACAACTTCCAACACCACCAACGATTTTGATAGTCAAATTAGAGTAATCCGCTTTCTCTTCCTCTATTGTCAAAATATTATTCTTCTTGATGTCGGTCATCATGGCTAGATCAGCCGTACTAAGAGTAGCATCTAACCAAATATTGACCCCCATCGCGGCTGCGGTTTTCTGGTGCCGGTAGTACGGTACTGAGACAGTAAAATTCCACTCATGGTCAAAGCTAATACTAACCCTCTTACTCCGACCAGAAAGGGCCTTAAATAACAGACTGAAGTAATGGGGATGCCACTCATTATCAATCCACTGTTGTTTCTCTGCCGGTGATTGAATCCCAGAAAAGGAGAGGGGAGGATTAATTAATTTATCAGCAGCAGCAGCCAAATTTGTTGTACTGATAAACCGATAAGTCGTATCAGAAGCGGGTAAGGAAATTAAACTCGGCAATCCCAGTAATTCCCGTAATTCTACAAAATTCATCCCATATTTATTATGGATTTTGGCATTCAACAGTTTGCCGAACCACTCAGTGAAAATGGGGGTGAGATAGCTATGCAATTCACTATCGTTAGTTTGCAGCGTAGCCAATGCTTTCCGTAAATCCAGCCAATTAAATTGGATAAGCCGGTTATTCTGGAAAACTTTACCAGGTTCATCCCAAATAGCAATCGCTTGAGCAACTTCTTTGAAATCAGATACCATTTGGTCTGGATGTGCTCGTAGGAAATCACTATGCTTTAACTGTTGTTGCCGATCTGCTAGAAACTGACAGGTTTCAATCAGAGGACAGGCTTGACAGATTGGGCTATCAGCGCCACCGCCAATTGATAATCCTTTTTGCTGGAATTTGAGGAAGGTTTGGGTTTCAGGACAATTCCCTGGAATATCTGGAGTAACACCTGCCTTTACCCGTCTAATGTAAGAGGTTCCCATTGGGGTTTTGTGCTGGTGATCATACTTTTGGCCCTCATGGCGGGTTACTAACCGTTCAAAATTCCTTTCAACTGGTGCAGTCGTCGGATTCTCTGCATCATCTGATAGATA
>NZ_JAMXEX010000050.1 GCF_025370775.1 Ancylothrix sp. D3o
AATGAACCACCCACCGCTAGAGGGCCAAGTAAAGCAGTAAGTAACCACGAAATTTCTACTACCCACTGAAAAGCAATTGAAAATGATATTAACCAACCGCGTATCGCCATCTGAATTGCGCTATTAATCTGAGATAAAATAAAGCGACCATCGAAAGCATTAGATACCCATTGTTGGAAACCTTCTGATTGATTTTGGGGCGCAACTTGTTGGGCTTGTTGTTGAACACGCTGCACACAATCAGATTGTTGAGTTGGATCTGCTATGCCGGCACATTGAGCAAGTTGGCCACGAATAGCATCCGCTGCACCCGTTTCTGCCATTACTTGTTGGTAAGCTTCTTGCAATCGAACAGATGCGGAAGTTGATTCTAATAATGCTTGATTTGTTTGATTAATCATGGCCCGCATCCCCCTGGTAAAATCTGCTAAAACTATGGCATTATTAGCAAGAAAAACAATTACAATTAGGGGCCAAATTAATTCAGCAATTGCTTGATTACCATTCCCCCCATCTATCATCTGTCTCGTCCATTGCACCATAAATAAGAGCAATGTCCCCACAGCAAATAACACTCCTAATCTGGCAATTGCTGCATACAATCCCCCACCTAAAACATCTTCCCAGAGGCCGTTCATGGCTTCAGCAATGGCTTCTGCGGCTACGGCTGAATCCTCTGTAATTTGGGCTGCTGACTCCCCATAAGAGCCACTACCAATCTGTGCTAAAACCATGAACAACACAGCGATCCTCCTCAAAATAAGCGGGCTTTAGAAGCAGTTTCCAAATTTTGTAAACCGGCAGCCCCTAGTTCACTTTGTTGTTGTTGGCGTTGGCTATCAACTGCTCTGGAGATATTGGTAAGATTGACGTTTGCTAAATCTTGGGATTGTTGCGATTTTAGAGCATCAGTTCTTTGTGCTCCCAATAATGCACTAATCTCTTGATTTTGAGCAGCCATTCTTTTCATTACATCTTGGGTAACTACATCATCTTGTGCTTGTTGGCTTAAACTACCTACTGAATTAACAGAATTTTGGGTAGCCGCTACTTGTTGCTGTTGCTGTTGTTGCCCTTCAATTGATAATGTTTGAGCAGCGTTAGCACGGGTAGATTGCCGATCTATTTCATTAGCCACACGATCTGAAGAAAACAGTTGAGAATCATTTAACCCCAACATACCCTCAATATCAGTGCGAGATTGTTGGGGGTCTGGTAATCCTAATGACCCAATTGCACCATTGACAGCAGCTTCAATATCAGCATTTAATGATTGAGCAATTTGTTGCAGTTTTGTGTTAAGTGTATCATTCACAAAATCTTGAATTGCGTTCACTTGCTGGTTAAATTGCTGTACAATTTGCTCTAACGGATTACCCTGTTGTTGCTGCGTCATCTGATTGGTTTGAGCAAAAGCCTCCTCAAGCATCAATGGCGAAATTACAATTGTTGGAATTGCTACTAAAGTTACCGCTACTTTCACCGTATTAGTAACCATCTGTGTACGAATTGAAGTTGTTTTAACCACCGGCGCTGGGGGAACATTAGACTTAGAATTAGACTTTGACTTATTTTGCTTAGCCATTGGTTTTACCTCAACGTGATTGGGCTAATTGACGAGAGAATTGAGTAAAAGTAATGAGAATTACTCAACGCGATTGTACTAACTGACGAGATAATTGAGTAAAAGTAATGAAAATTACTCAACGTGATTGTACTAATTGACGAGAGAATTGAGTGAGAGCAATAAACTTATCAGGGTATTGTTTCATTACTTCATTTCTGGCTTGTTGTTCGGAAGGATTATTAGCAACTACTGCCAACAATTGAATGCTTGGATAATACCGGCATTCGGTATAGCTACCATTGTCATCTAGCAGCCATTTTGAATAAATCCCTTCTCGTTTTGGGAAGAATGCCTCTGTTGCATTTTTGCCAACAATTTCTCTGGGATATTTCAAAATATTGACAAAGCTATCAACGGCGGAGGGTTGTATTCTGCCTACCAGACGAGTGTTGATATTCTGGAAAACTTTGGCGGCGGCTGGACTTTTAGCAATGGTATCCGGGTCTTGTGCTGATAAAATTACTCGAATTCCTGATTTTGCACCATTGGCACATAGCCGACCAATTAAATTAGAAATCGCAGCAAATTCAAACAAAATGGGGCTTTCATCAATGAAGAAAATTGAGGCCGGTGCTGACAATGCTTTTCTTAATGCTGCTGAATATGCAGATTGGGCAATAATTGCAGCATCTTCATCATTTGATAAATTCCGCAGTGCAAATACCAGCAATTGAGCATCTGTACGGAAGGTAGAAGGTTGAGCAATGGCTTTCCCTACTCTGGAAGTTTCCCAGAATCTCAATCGCAATTTTATGCGCTCAATTGCTGTTTTAGTATCCCCAGGAACGGCATCTAATCGCAGTCTTTCTTGTGAACAATAACCAATGAAATCGCTTAATGTTGGCATTGTTTGCCATTCAGCAGAACCTAACCCATATTTAAAGGCTTCGGCATAGCGGTCACGGATTTGTACATCACCAAAAAATGCTTTTAATGCCAATCCCAATACACTGCGAATAGTGTCTACCAAGACTGTATTTTCTGTTTGACCGGCCCTTGTTCCGAGTACCATTCCCTGTAAAGCGGTGAGCAGAAAGTCTAGGTAATCATCCATCCGTTCTTTCTGCATTTTGTCTGGTAATCCTTTTAAATTAGGTAATTCAAAAAGATTATTAGCCTCAGAACCAATATCGAAATAAGCGCCTTCTTTACTTAAGAAACGGGTGTAATCTGAGAATGTTGATGTCCCATCTGGTTTAGGATAATCTAGGATTACAACGGGCATCCCCATCGCTAACGCATGAGTAATTATGCCAGAGGCTAATACTGATTTACCGCTACGAGTTGTCCCAAATAAACCTACATTACGATGAGCTTTGTAGAGGTCAATATGGACGGGTGTCCCCCCTTCTTCTGCTACCAATTCAAACCCAGTTTTATCAGCATCTTTGGTACGCACAAACGGGATAAGGCCAGGGGCTTCTCCTGATAGATAAAGTTGGCGTCGGTTGAAAGGGACTGCCAGTAATCTATCCCATACTATCGGCAGACATTGCCACCATACTTTCCAAGGATATTCTGTTTCTCTTAATACCCAGGCCGGTGAGACAAACAATGATTGGAAATAACGACAAGCATCATCGAGTTTGCTGCGGGTATCACGGTAAATTAGGAAAGCTAACCCTACATAAATTGGTACGTCACCCTCATAAATAGATTCAAGGGAGGCTACCGATTTCTTGATGTTCAGCATTGCTTTTACATCCACACTTTGTTTCTCTGCTGATAATTCAGTGGCGGCTATTGATTGTTTAGCAATGCGTTGCATATTTGTCTTAATCAAGTTATCATTAGCCCTTGATAACTGGCAGACAATTTCAGTATCGTAGACAGCATCTCTGGCAATGGCTTCCCAAAGATAGCGCATTTGGCGGGATTTATTAAGCCATCCTCCAGGCTTTTCTAGGAAGGTGAGAACCCCTATATATTTGCCATTAGAATGCACCCACTGCCGGTCAGCCACCGGCACGGAAGATGGGGATTCCATTAAGACGGTTACGGGATGCCATTCGCTGTACACTTCCTCTCGTAGTCCAGCTTCATCTAAAACTACGAGTTGTGGAATTTGGCGGGGTACTGTTGAATTAAACCGGCTCCACAATTGCTCCCATAATTCAGTTTCACTATATGGACGAACAACTAATCCCATTTTATTAGAGAGTAATTGTTGCCATAATTGGTAGCCATCTGTGTAGGCTGAACGCAGAATTTGCTCGATGTGGAAAAAGCGCATTTCGTCATATTCACCAGTAAACTTTTTCCACGATTTTTCCGATTTCAGCAACATTTTTTCGATGGGATCTGCCGCACCAAATGATTCAGGGTCTACAGTATATGAACAGTAGAGGCGGAGGTATTTTGGTTTGCGAATACCTTTATCATTTAGCTGGCGTACTCTTGCTCGTTCTGCCATTACTAAATACCGCAGTTCATTGCTAAGAACACCATCAAATAATTGTCTGAGTTCGTTCTGGCGGTCGGTATCGTCTGTAAAGCTGCCTAAATTTACTGTCAGGGTTTCACCGGGTGGGATGTCTTTTAAGCCAACCTCAAGTGCATCAAATACTGGATCTATTTCTTCTGAACGTAGGGTTGGATGGACACCTTGACACTCAAAACCGAAAATGATTTTGAAGGCATTTTGACCTTTTTGTAAAAGATACGCCCCAATGTTGGCCCCAAAAAAGCCGAACTTTAACATAGAAACCAAGTCGGAGGCGTCTTCTATTGGTGTCAGTCGTACTGATTGTTGTTCGCCAGTTTTTACTTTCCTTTTGCCAATTTTTACCATTATTTCCTCGCTTTGGTTCTAACAGTAACCCGTTGATATAATGCAAAGCCTCTTGACCAAGTGGGCACCGGCAGGAATTTGGAAAGAAAACGCCATGCTTTGCTACCTGTCAGTACCCACCAACTAGAAATTCCCCACGCCATTATTATGCCTGTCCATACCCAATTTAGGCCTAATAAAAGCTTACAAATCCAGTAGGAAAGCATGGCTATTGCAATCCAAGGTAATAATTGATCTGCTGGAAATGGGCCAAAGTTTGGTTGTGCACCTAGCATTTGATTGACTTTACGAAAAGATGATTTTTCTTCACTCATGTTATGCAGCAGCACCACCAGTAATCACTTGGGTAATAACATCGGCAACTGTTACAGCGACGACAATAATTAAGGGTGTTCTTGCTAAGGTTTGCCAGTCTTGATCTTGCCGTGCTGCTTGTACAACTTGTACTAAAGAAATGCCAACATAAAGCAAGAATAATGCTCGCAATACGTTGAAAACTATGGGTACAACTGTTTCTGCGCCAGGGAAAACTCCTAACAGCCAGCTTTCTGCTGCGGTAAAAAATTGGGCACCGGCTGGGGCAGAAAATACCTCAAGCCAAAATATAGCAAACACCCACAAGAATATACTGGGAGATAAACCATAGCGCATCAATATTTTATGTTGCGCTGATAAAAATTGGGATTTCTTACCGTAAATAATCAGCAATCCCCAGAACGCGGCAAGGCTAAACAAGCCTACCAAAATTGATGCAAATGCTCCTCCTACTGCTAAGTTCAGAATTAGCAACACTGTCGCCAATAGCAGTAATTCATTGGTTTGCAAAAGCTGTTTTGTGGGTTTTACACGACCCCCAGAAGAAGCGAATTTTGAAATCATAAAGTGCTCCCTAACACGCACTATCAATATGAATGTTTTTAGAATCACTCCTAATCCTCAAGAGTGCCATCTACCGATAGCAGTAAATTATTTCAAGAGCCTGTCTATGTCTTAGAGGATAGCCTTTTTTCCTAGAAACCCTAATTTTCTCGTAACTAATAAAAGGTAGGCAATTTTAGTAAACTATTGTTAAAAACATTACCCTAATTTTCCCCTAATTCTTCCCTAACTATTTCCAATAATTTTGCTCTAATTTTACCCTAAATTTTATCAAGTTTTGTCCCCTAAGTTGTCCCCTAAGTAACCCCTAATTTAGCATCTATCTTTAGTCTTAGGAAGCGGGGGAGCCGGTTTTTCAACATTCTAACCTCAGAAATATTGACTTGTCCCAAAACCAATCCCTACAAGCGTTCCACGTTTTGTTTCAGAGAGCATGGAAGGGCCATAAATGTTAGTTTAATGGTAAGTGTGTCTGTTCGTTAATCCTGCATTTAAGAATTGTTGACCCTAAATATCTAGGGCAAATATAGGGAATTTCCCCCTAAATTCCTGTTGCTGATTTAGGGATACGCTGCTCTAAAACTTAGGGGAAATAATTTAGGGCATTAAAACCCTAGATATTTGGCGGAGGATTAGGATAAAACTTACCCTAAATCATGCCGGTAAAAAAGTTAAGGTATGGCCAACCCTAATTTAGGGAACCCAGACTTAGGGAAAGTGCTACCCTAAATTATGACATTAAAAAAGTTAAGGTATGGCCAACCCTAATTTAGGGAGCCTAGAGTTAGGAAAAAGGCTACCCTAAATCATGGCGAAAAAAAGTTAAGGTATGGCCAACCCTAATTTAGGTAGTCTACGATTAGGGAAAGGGCTGTCCTAATTTATGTAGCCTACGATTAGGGGAGGGGTGAAGCTTTGAAAAACTGTTCTGGTAGCCCGTACCATTTTTAACAACGGAGTAGACGCGACAGGACACGGAAAGAACTGTGCTCTCGTTAATTAGACCTCATGCAAAAATCATAGTCTGGCTACACAAATGCGTAGCCCAACTATGATTTTACTGATAAATTCAAACGCAAATGCGTAGCCCCAAAAGCCAAATATTGACTTCTGCAAGAGGCTTATTGTATCAGGAGAGTAGACGGGACAGCAGACAACCAAGAGCGCGAATAAAAGTTTGAGTGTCTGTATCCCAATCAGGTGTTTTCTTCCAGAACAGTAAAACCATCTTAGTTCGCTCATTACCACAGCTAAAGCGGATAACACCGGCATCAACAAACTCTAATTTTTCAGATTGGCCACAACTCTCTACATCTAGTTTCATTGGCGCTGAGGTGGGAAAATTATCAGTAGCTTGGATATTGACCCCATTACCCGAATCCCACAAACAACAAATGCTTGCATCTAACACTTTTTTTATCTCAAATAGAAGAGAAGATTCCACACATTTGAGGGGTGAGGATGTAGCTAATTTTGATAGTAGTCGAGATTTGGCCTGCTCCCGTTTTAAAATATCAACAGTTTCTTTTAGCTGGTAATCAGCATGATAGGCATCAGTTTTCTCAATAGAAAAGCCTACCACTCCTTTTATCGTCTTATCAACATCATCAATAATTGGCTGGGCTACACTTGAGTACACATGATTTCCTATTTTACTAACCCATTGTGCCGACCGGCCTTGCAAGCATTCTTTCAGGCTATAAAAAACGTCTGGGTATTCTTTATACAAACTAAACACTGATTTCCCTACAACTTCGCCTGGTTTTAAGCCTAGTCGTTCTAACCCTTTCCCTTCTGATAGAGTAAATATCCCATCAGTATCTATGGCATAGAGGATAATATCTGTCCTATCCACCACTGCTTGTAATAAATTTTTATGCTTTAAAAACTCTTGCCTCAATTCAGCTTCATCTGTAATATCTCGGATAATCACCAGAACTTCCGTATTATCAGTCATAGTAATCCTTGCTTCATAATGATAAAGCTTTGAATTTTCTTCTAAAGAATAAACCATCTTTTGAGGAGTGCCGGTAAGACGAGCATTATTTATCGCATCCATTGCTTTTGTAGCAATTGGGGCCGGTAAAACGGCAGTCAGGGGTTGACCAATGATTTTATCTAAAGGCAAATAAGGAGTTTTACCAGATGGTGAAATAAAGTCTATGTAACGTCCTTCGCGGTCTAGCCTAATTAAAATGTCAGGAACTGCTTTAATCAATGAGGCATTAATGGCTTCACTTTCTGCCAATTTTTGTTGAGCAAGGAAGCGCTGAGTAACATCCCGACAATTCAAAGCTATACCGGCGACATACCGATTGTTTATATAGTTAGAAACAACGGCTTCAAGATACCGTTTTTCTCCTTTACCGTTCCGCACACAAAACTCTATTGTTAGAGATGGCGAGTCATGCAATTGTTGCACCAATTGTAATGCGGATATAACAGCCGTCCGAGATTCCAAACATACCCAGTCTAATAAATTTTGTCTAATATCGGGCGCATATAGCTGACCAAAAAATTGCTTGGCGGAACTGCTGGCATAACAAATAGAGTATGTTTCATCTAAAATCAGGTAAATATCGCTACTCATTTGGGCAAGCATTCGCCATTTAGCCTCAGAAGTCATTAAAGCTTCTTGAGCTTGTTTTGTTGTCGTTATATCACTTACCATCCCCATAATAAAACGTGGTGTATGTCCTTCATAAAAAACTTCAGAGTTTCCAATTAAAGTATGCCAAACTCCCTGATAAAATACTCTAATTTCAATTTCTTCTAAACTGGAAACATTATGGGAGCTAAACAGTTTTTCGGCCATTCCATAATCTTCTGGGTGTACCATGTCCAGCAAAAGATTTAGCAGGTTTTCTGATCCATCTGGTGTTAGCCATTCTTGGATGATTCCAAACAATTTTAAATCGCCTTTCTCTAAATCCCAATACCAACTCCCTACACCCATCTTTTTGAGGAAATTGGAATAAAAGGCAGCCGTTGTGATATCAAGAGCTAGACTCATCATATTTTTCTCCTTACTTTTGCTCAGTTACATTAAATAAGTAGGCAAGTATTGTAGTTTCAGGTAGTGCCCTAGAACAAGCTTCTAAACGAATAAAGAAGCGGCGGGCTACTGAACAATTCAGATTACCAACGCTCGGAGAATTAGCAACGGCAAAGGAAATTTCAGACATTAATTCTAAAATAGCGCGGGCCCCATAAAATGATTTAATTTGATAAGTATCTTTGCGGTAAGTTAAAATTGTTGTCCGCTCTATTTTATCTGACAATACTACTAAATCATTATTGATGGTTAACTCCCATTTTTTACCCGTCACCGGAAACTCGCTAAGCAGAATCCACTGTTTCAAACATTTAATAAATTGATCTGTTTGTTCTGGGGCAATGTTAAGGATAACTTTTGGTCTAGGCTGCTGGGTTAAATCTATCTTTTTAGAGGTTTTTTGAACCGACTCTTTATCTACACGAGAATGTTCAGCTAATCTTGTAGGAGCATGGCTCTGCTCTTTATCTACACGAGACTGTTCAACAATTGCACGAGAATGTTCATTTTTATTCTTACCATGCTGAGGGTACAATTCAAGCGGTGCGGTAGAGGAAGTTATTTGTCTGGGTTGAGAAATTCTTTTTTCTGATGCAATAGATTTGTCTACAGAGGATTCTTTGGTTTGGGGGAGAAATGCGGGTTCTGTTTCTTCTCCATCCGCCGGCACAATTTCTATAAAATGCCACTCTTTTTTAGAAAAAGCTGTCTTAAAACAATCGGGGAAATTATAATAGGTAACACTTCCATTAACCTCTGCTTTTAAAAATATATCTTTATCATTTTGAAGACAAAGTTCCAAAATCTTAATATTTTTTTCACCAAGAGAAGTTTTAGCATCACGCGGCTGCATTCGATAGGTTTTTCCAATTTCTAACGGCAGTCTGCCAATATATTTATCTGGAACATCACGCCGCGTCGAACGCAAGTAAATATAAACTTTGCCGTCAATTCGCTTATGTTCAATGCGAAAGCGCATAATCGGTCTTACTTCATCGCCGGTGGTTGGTGATAAGCCCTCCTCCAACATTATCTCATGTAGATTATCTCTAATTATCAGGAGGTGTTCTGCTTCAAAAATTCCACTATCCAATAACTGTAGAATAACTCTCACTGCTTCATCTGGTGATAAAGAGTTTAGGTAAGATGTTAATAAATCAAACTCGCTTGTTCTGGCGCTAAAAGAGCGTTTAAAAGCCATCATAGCTTCCTTGGTAATTTCTAATGTTTGTAATTAGCTTAACATAAAGTCAACAGCCTGAACCCTGTCTATCGATAGGTTTTCAGCCAGATAAGTGCTTATAAAATAAATAATACATACTAATTTTTCTCCCTGTAATGAAAAAACTGTACCCGGTAGTAATCATCCCCCAAAGTTTAGAAAAGCTGCTCCCTGATAGAAAAAAGCTATCTCCAGTACAAACAAATCGAATTCACCTAATAACGAAAACAGAAGTAAGGAAAAAAGATGATTTAGCCTGGCTGTACTGGGCTGTCGTAATGGGTTGTCTGGGGGGAATAAGTGTCCTTCTAATACTGAAGGTACATCTTATGGTCATTATAATATTAGCCATTATTGCTTCTGGGCTCATTGGCTGCATTTTAATTTACGAAAGTTTATATAACTGGGAACCGGCCCCCCCAGTAGAGACATTCAGCCGGAACGTCTCTCCTTCTTCAGAAGCCGACGGGTACAGACGTTCCAGCGGAGCGTCTCTACTCAAACAATTTACGGCTCAATCATTGTTAAAACCGGCCCCACAAAATAGACAAAACACGACCACCGGCCCATCTGAATTATTATTCGAGGATACGCTGAAGAAACACTTTACAGTCAAGGCCGGTGTACCATTTGATATTCCAGATTCCGATAAACAATATGTGGCGGATTTTATCGTCATTGATCCCACCACCGGCATTAGTATTGATGTCGAAATTGATGAACC
>NZ_JAMXEX010000051.1 GCF_025370775.1 Ancylothrix sp. D3o
ATTTTGGGCTGGCATTTTTCTACAAAGTGACTAGACTATATTTTAATTATACCCTATTTAAATGTACAACAGCTTATATGCTGCCCATGAAATTGCTTTAGCCCATCCGGTATCTCTTGCTTAATATGAAACGCTGGATTTTTACTGCTTTATGCCTATTAATAATCTTCCCCACATCAGCTTTGGCCCAGACCAATGTTGAAGTGGATGCTAAAGACAACCCTTTGAAGATTACGGGTTGGTTGAATGAGAAAGATTCCCTGGTAGGTAGCATCCGCCTAACCGCTCCAGCGGAGGTAGAACAATTGATGTTTCTGCCTTCTGATTTGAAGCGTCAAGGAGCGGATGGCGCGATCGCACGTCAGCAAATCCAGTTTATCGGAGAACCCAAACTAAAAGCAGGTATTCCCAAGGATTTTCAGGTAAAGGTTTCTAATGCGGAGTTACCGGGGACTTATCAAGGACAAATTGAGGTGGTACTTTCCAGCCAAAAACGAAAAATAATTCCGCTCATCGTATTAGTAAAAGCCAGACCAAATCTGAAACCTTTGCCGGGGAATGAGCAGATACAGCTTAAATTAACCCAATGTAGTTGGTTGTTAGATTGTGCGTTGGCGCGGTTACTGCTTCCAGCGAGTGCATTTTTGCCACAGTGGGATTTGACATTTGACAACTCAGTAGATGCCCCTGTAAAAGTTACTGGCGCTGAGGTGGTATTGAAAGGAGAGCAGACTGGTTATCAGTTAACTAAAACCCAAATTCAACTACCTAATATCCCTCAAAGTTTATCACCAGATCGAATTGTTCGTTTGCCTTTAATATGGGAGCGCTCGAAGATTCCCCCAGACCGTTATACGGGAGCGGTTTACTTGACTTTAGAAGATGCCAACGAGCGTTTAATTATTCCCGTCAATTTGACAATGCGGATTTCTCCTTTGATGCCACTTTTAGTGTTATTTCTGGGCATTGTTTTAGGCAGGTTAGTTAAGTATATGCAAGAAAAGGGTATTCCCCAAGCTGAAGCATTAGGTAAGGTAAAGGAACTAGAGCAGCAAGTTGATAAGACTAATGAGGGCGATCGAGACATTCTCACTCCAATGGTGGGAAAAGCCAAGCAGTTAGTGCAGCGAATGAAATTAGAATCAGTAACAGCAGAAGTAGAAAAAATTTCTGCTCGTTTGGATTGTTTACAAAAACTACGAACCTTAGAGCAGAAGTTAGAGCCATTCAAGGCTCATCCGCAAGTTAAAGGAGATACTGGTATTCTGAAAAAGATTAGTGAGGTGCGAATAAAAATTGAGTTAGAGCAGGATGAGCAGGCAAAAACTTTATTGGAAGAGGTGCAGGCAGATATAGCTAAATTAAAAAGTTCTCAGACGATGATGGGGCCAGGTCAAACACCTGATATCAAAATATCAGAAGTGGTTAAGGGAGTAACGGACGCTGTTGTAGCTGTTAGTAATGCTGTCCAAATTGGAGTAAAAAAACCTGTAGCTAAATGGGTAAAAGGATTGCAGCGATCGCTCATCTTCCTATCGGGTAGTGAGTTTCGGGCAGAAGCAACTTACTGGTTTGCACGACCGTTGTTTTCTCTAGCGTTGTTGATTGGATTGTCAATAGTAGGAATTCGCACTCTTTATGTGGAGAAGGGAACAACGTTCGGTGCTGATCCATTTTCCGATTATTGGGGATTAGTTATTTGGGGATTGAGTGCAGATATTGCCAGCCGCAGTTTGAGTAATTTGTCAGAAGGAAGTGCAAAAAAAGAGTAATTTTGTGGAACTTAATTATTGGTTCCTATTCCATCACAGAGGTGGCGATCGCTATTACTAACGTTAGGATTATTTTTTAAATAATCGCGTACCCAATCACACCCTTTGCCCAATAAATAATCTACATCCAGGTTCCACATAGTTATCACACCAGTATGCACGGCCAGAATTTTACCATTGCTAATAAAATTAAGATTATGGACACTAGAACCTTGAGTTTTAAAAGATTTTATTTCTTTTCCATCAACACTCCAAAGCTTGATTGTGCCATCATACTTAGTGCCACTACCACTAGCAGAAGCGAATATTTGCCCATCTGGTCTAAAACTTAAACTTGAAACCGCAGAGGTGTGTCCTTGAAGTATTTGAGGTTTTGTTCCCGTGAGACTCCAAATAATGATATTTCCATTCTCGTTCCCTGCTACTAAAGTTTTGCTATCTGGGCTAAAGCTCAAACTGGTGATGGGATAAGAGCTTCCTGTTAAAGAGCGGAACTCTGTTCCCTCGGCACTCCAAAGCTTTACAGTATTATTACTAGCGGAAGCAATAATTTTACCATCGGGGCTATAATAAACTATTGTGCTTCCTCCTTTAAGGCTTTTTATTTCTGTGCCATCAAGACGAAAAACTTTTATAGTGCCATCTTTTTTACCAACAGCAATAGTTTTACCATCTAGGCTTAAGCTAGGCTTACCAAAATAATGGCGTTTACCTCCAGAAAATTTATCGAAATTTTCTCTGATAATTGTTTTAATTTTTCCTGTTTTCATCCCCCAAACTTGAAGAATATACTCATTGCTATAATTACTAGAAATAAGCAGTTGTCCGTCAGAAATGAAATTTATATTAAAATTTATAATACTTTCTGGCAAAATATTCTCTGCAATAGTTTTACGAAGACTGCCGTCTGAGTCCCAAATTTTTATAGATCCATCGCCATTAGCTGTAGCAATGGTTTTAGTATCTGGACTGTAACTTATATCATGTAAAGAAAAATTACCAGGTTTAAAAATTTCTTTATTAATACCTTCAGGCATCCAAATTTTTATTGTTTTATCGCTGCTAGATGAAACTAACATTTTATTATCTAAACTGAAGTTAACATCCGTAACCATAGAAGTATGCCCAAACAATCTTTTTTCCATCTGCAAGCTATTGTTAGACCATGTCCAGAGTTTGATATCGCTTCCAGTACCAAAGGTAGCAATTTTATCACCATTAAGACTAAAGTTTACTCCTATTATACCTGAGTCGTAAGAGTCATCAAATCTTTCAATCTCTTGCCCATTAGAATCCCACAGTATGCCTTTATTTAGCTCTTCAACAGAAGCAATTATTTTGAATAGCTTGAATGCCGGACTAAAACTTAAACTGCTAACGCTCCTATTGTGCTTTAAGGTGATATTTTCTTTACCTTTGAGACTCCAAAGTTTAACAGTACCACTGGTGTGATTATCACCAGAAGCGATGATATTGTCATCAGGACTAAAACTTAAAACGCTTACCCAACTTGCTGGTTGCAATGGATGTTGAAAAGATTGCCGTTCTTCGCCGTTGCGTTTCCATAGCTTGATTTGTCCTTGACGATTAACGGTAGCAATAGTTGTACCATCAGAATTAACGCTGGTCAAAATTATATCTTTAGTCTGGCTTTTAAAACTATAGAGTTCCTTACCATTAAAGTTCCAGATTTTGATGCGACCGCCCTCAGTAGCAGCAACTATAGTATTACTCTTGGAACTAAAGCTGACGCTACTGGCTAAATAATTTTCATTACCGAATTCAGAATTTGGTTTGAGGTTAATATGAGTTTTTTCTGTTCCATCTATATTCCATATTTTGATAGTGCCGTCCTCCCTAACAGCAGCAATATTCTGACCATCAGAAGAGAACGAAGCGCGAATAAACTGTTTGTTATAACCTTCCAAACGATTGTGCTCTCTCACGCCATAGACTGCTTGTAGTAAAGTACCCACAACTCGCATTTCAGTATCGGCACTTATGCCAAATTCTCTTTTCATTTGCTTCCCTGTTCGGATGCTTTGTAAAAGTGCATCAAACTCTTTGCTTGAGGCAAACAATGCTTCTGAAGATTGACTGGCAGCGATAAGTTGAGCATTTTTCTCAGCAATGACAGCACGCCACCATCCTATCCCCGCAGTAAGCGCAAGAACAAAACCAACTACAGAAAAGCTAGTCAACCGTATAATAGTTCTGCGGCGTTGGCGATCGCGCTCTGCTTGTATGCGATCGCGTTCTTTCCGACTCTCCTCAATAAACTCCCCCGCTAAACTCGACAGTGACACAATACCCACCTCATTCTGAAGAAACTTTTCAGCTTCCCCCAACCTCAACCCTGTCAATAAATAATCTTTAGACTTTTCTTTATCTCGCCACTCTTCAGCCGAGGCTTGAATTTTTCGCTCAGTTCTAATTGCCTCTCGGTTATTATCTAGTAACTCTCGTAACCTCGACCAATGGCGAATCAGTGCCTCATGCGCCACATCTACTACTGCTACCTTCTCTTGTCCTTTTCGTTGCTCGCTGGTAACAATTAACTTTGCTAGAGCTAATTTTTGAATTACTCCCTTTACCAAAACTGCTGATTGTGATTGAGTGATTAAATCCTGTTGAGGAACTTGCTTACGAGTATCAGGAGTTCCTTCTCCTAACTGAGTTAACTTGATAAAAATCTGGTCAGCTACTCGTTGTTCCTCACCTGAAAGCTGCTTATAAGTTTGTTCTGCTAGATTTTCTAGAGTTTTTTGTACTCCACCCAATCTATTATAAGTGTCTAACTTCAACCAATTCAGTGTTTGTCCTTGCCACAATTGCTCTAGCGTGTAAGACAATAAGGGTAGCATTCCTGGTTCAGGTTCGCGTGTGTGCTGCTCTATTTCAACTCCCAAATCCTTAAGAATGACATTGATTAAATTTTCCTCAACTTTACGCCCTAGTTTTTTCGCAGGTTCGACAATCGCCTGCCTCAACTCCTGAGCATTCATCGGCGTTACCATCACCAAATTGGCCTGAATCAACTCAGCTAATTCTCGGTAAGCAGCACACTTGCCCAAAAAATCATCCCGCATTGCAAAGATAAGACAGAGTTTATTCCCCGTTTGTTTGAGCGCTCCCAACAAACTAGAGATAAATTGCTGTCGGTCAATCTGACTTTGACAAACGGTAAAAACCTCCTCAAATTGATCCACAATCAGCACGGTACGGAGCGATTTAGAGGCTCTAATCAGCCGTGCCAAACCTGTTGCTCCCTCTGTGATCGCATCCTCAGCCTCTTTTAACTGTCCTGCACGCTCAATATCCGTTACTTCCTCATCCAGAAACACCGTTGCCAAACTCACCAACGGCTGCTCCCCTGGTGTAAAAATCCGAATTTTCCATTGCTCCGTCCCCGGCAATCTCCGCTCCTGCTGTAACTGATACATCAACCCCGCCCGGAGTAATGAAGACTTGCCGCTCCCAGAAACCCCTAGCACCGCCAGGAAATTCCCCTTGCCCACCTGAACTCGCTCAATCAGCTTTTGAGTCAAAGCTTCTCGTCCATAAAAATAGCCCGCATCTTCAACATCAAAGAAGCGCAACCCTTTGTAGGGACAGTCCCCATCTGGGGTAGAAATGAAAATTTTCTCTTGTTCGCCCGTCAGAATAATTTCACTGTTGGGGTTGTACCAGATTGGTTGCTGGGGAACATCCTTGAGTGTCTGGGCAATATACTCGATCAACAGATCGTTGTTGACCATACCCTCTGGATGTCGTCTAGGGTCAAGTCCCTCCCATAATGCCAAAGAAAACACCCCATGCTGCCCTTCAATATCTTCTTCAGCAGGTTCAAACTCCCTCGCACCGGCAATAAAAAACCTCGTCCGCTCCCGCTCTGCTGTTCCTAAATCTGCCTCTGCAAAATTAAACAATTCTCCGCTGTAGCAACAGTCCAGCCACACCAGTTGCTGTTGTACTGGACTTTTTTGCAACAGTTCCCGCAACCATCGCAGAGAAACCCCCCACTGATTCTTCCTGGGATCTGTATCGCTGGTGGCCAAAAAACCTTCAGTAACTCCACCCCGATTTTTTCGCAACCCATGACCGATAAAGTACAGTAGAGCCGTTTGAGGAAAGCTCTCTCCTACTGGGTTAAACAACTGGATAATGGCATCTTCTAAAGTATCTGCCTGTACCAGTGATCCGGTTGTACTACTAATCCGACGCTGCCCCTGTTGAATTGACTCTGGCAGACGCCGCACTCGAAATCCACCATATTCTTCTAAGCGTTGCGCGATTGCTTCGGCATCGTTAGCAGGAGTTTTCAAGTGTTTCGCCTTGCTGGCTGGACTATCTTTCAGGAAAGGATAATTGTTAATCCCTACCACCAGCGCATCTCGATTCATCTAAGCTCTTCAGTATGGGGTCTTGTTTTCAATTTTCCCTTAATAAGGGTGCGTCTAACAATTTTTTGGTAAGGCGAATGATTGCTTGAGGTTTACTACCCAACCGGCTTTTCTCCAGTCTATACTCTATATCCAGTTGCTTATCCAAAATTTTTGGTTGTCCGATGATTTCAGCGGCGGCGTAAACTCCGCTGGGGGGCCGGTGTGCCAAATCAATACCGCGTCCCAAACTGCAATCTCGTTAGCATAGCGTGTCACCAGCCAAGGCATTTCCAGCCGTATCCCATGAATAGTCGCTCTTCCCGGTTTTGGAAGATAGGGGCGGGATGCAACATTCCCCTCGACTCTACCTCTCGGCTTTACCCCTAGGTGGTTATAATTAAGGGAACAAACTTTTTGGCTGTAACCTTTGTTAATCTATGCTTTTGACGTTTTATTTTCGCATTTTATTTATGACCACCTACTTATATTTTTGGCCATCAGGGTTTATTCTCAAATAAGCAAGTTGTTTTTTCCGACTTTGGCCAGAAGGGGTAGAACAGCCAAAACCATTAACCATTAATCATTCAGTGGCGCTTGTCGTCCCCTGAACGGTGGAAGTTATTTGCCAACTAAAAGAGATTTCCCCCGTTTTCCTCATCAGCCTCTTCAAGGCTTCAAGAGATATCATAGAAGGACTATGCTAGAAGAACTGAAAATTGAACAGCTACCTAATGTATTCAGTCTGGTTACTGTTGCATATACTCATCAAGAAGCATTAGATTTTTGTCCAAATAAGGAAGAAGTAGAATCCGAAGTCTTCTTAAAGCACCCTCTCCCAGCTTCTGAGCGCTCAAAATGTGTGCATGAGCGGGGTTATTGCACGTTGGTGATTCTTTCACCTCAAAGGCAGGTTTTTCCTCGAATTTAATATCACGGATAGAACCGCATTCAAATTGCGAAAGATAGGATTTTTCTCGTTTTTCTGGATTCTTTGCACCTTGAGTAAGCGCTCTATCTGCAATGATCTGTGGCTCAACAAAAGCTTTACGATCAAGGCTATACCCTCTTTGTTTCAAGTCAGAAGTGCTGATAGCTGTAGCAGCGACTTTACCATTGCAAATATGTTCAGGGCTGAAATGTAACCGTAATAACAATTCTTCATCGGTTAGAGGTAAGACTTGATCCAAAGCCCTATCCTGTTGTTTGTTGTCCATGCTATCTCTAATTTCAGGTTTTTTGAGTAATGACTTTAACAATGTCTTCGGGAAGGGGTGTACCGATAATTGCTGCGTCTTCAATCATCTCTTGTCCATTAGGAAGCTGGGCATAATAAGAGTAAAAACCGTCGCCTTTGAATCCTAAATCTAATATAAATCCATCTTTTTTCCAGAAAAAATTAAGTTCACCATCCCCACTAGCACTGATGTAAGGTATTTCAATTTTTCCAAGACTAAATATGTATCTGGCAAAATCTTCAGCGTGTTCAACAGCGCTTCGTGTTGGTCCAATGCTTTCAGGACCGGCCCAGCCAGCTTCATAGGTTCCACGAATTCTAATACGTTCAATAGCAAGTAGATCGTCTCGATTTGTTTCTTTTTTGACCGAAGAAACAGATCGTTCGACTCCAGGTTTAGGAGCCGTTACGCTCTCGGAAAGAGTGATTGCGCGTGGAGTTGGAATAGATGTTGACAAGGTGACGATTAGGTAGGCTGCAAACGCAGGACTGAGTGGCGACGTCTGGGCTGAAACCGAGGGAGCGGTTGATGTTTTTTTGCTATAGGAAGGAGAGGCGGTATAAGTCATAACGTTTCATCTGCGTAAAGATTAATTCGGTTGCGTACCGAATCAGTCAACAAATCATTGAACAGTTTTTTACTAGCATCGTGCATCCACTCAGCAAGTTTAGAGCGAGCTTCCTCTCCAATTTTTTCTGGGAGAATATACAACATCAAGTCGCCTTCAATTTGAGTACGACGTGTGAATGTATGGTCAATCATAACTATGTTGCGAGAAACCCCATCTACGTTACTAATGGCGCTATCTATGTTCATTTGACTGAGTATCTGCCCTAATCCCGGCGCCTCCTCAAACCAACCAGTGTGACAGTGCCACTGAGCCTTAGAAGTGAAAGCGCGTGAATGAAGCAGGCTACTTTCACGCCTTAAGAGGAGGCTAGCATCATAATCGTTAAGTTCGCCGTGAAATACAAATTGATCGACATATTTCAGCCCAATACTTGCGATACTTACTTCTGTTCCCGCAAGCTTCTCAGCAATTTTGCCAACATAGCCGTTAACCTTTTCCCAAACAAATCTCCATCGCGTATATTCCAAACAGTGAATACTGATTGATTTGGGGGTAACACGAATTAACCATTCAAGAGAGCCATCTGGCTTGAAACGACGCAATTCAATCCCCCCAATTTTCAGCGGAGTTGTTGTGGGTTGGGGTGGTTCCAAGCCTTGAGCAGAAATAGTATATTCAACAACCTCTATTAGGTTGCTGGAAGGGAAGTCGTCCGTCAATTCTGAACGTAGTGGCAGCAAGCGTTCAATACTCGCACTAAAATTCGGAAGAAATTCAAAAAACAATACCATCTCAACGATTGCGTGCGCTTTATAGATCGGCTCAAAGCGACTGGCGGACATAATATTAAACCTCTTAGTTTGCTAATGTTGAAAGCCGGAACAATATTTGCACCTAGTCAGCTCTAACACTACTCTATACGTGGCCAGTGGAGGAAGGCAAGCATTTGCCACCGATGCAAGCTCTGACGAAGGGAAATCGGAATTGGCCCCAAGCGAAAAACTGTCCTTTCCAACAGCTTTACCCCGAAAGCGTATCGCCATCCGTTCACTCAAAAAATTTTCCCCCAACAAAAGTTGAACCGATTTCTCGAATTGGCTTACTGGCCTCACTATCCTTATAAATCAAGGAAAATTGGCTTACTTAGTGGGGTTAAGAGTCTAAAGGTAGAGTTAAGGAATGTTACCATTCCACCCCTCTCTTCCGAAACCGGACGTGGAAATTTCTCTTCATCTGGCTACTCAACGTGTTTCCTTTTGTTATTATTGGACTTCTTACATACTATCTAAGGCAGTCTTTTCATTGTGGGAGTGTCGATGTAGCAGTTGTAGGTTCTTCCACTCATCTTTGCCACCTAGAGCTCTGGGGATTTTTTAGCCTACTTCCAATACATCGCATTCTTGAAAATGTAGTCTGCCCCAAGGACATTTACCCTTTTGTTGCTTCAGCAACTTAGCCTTACGACTAGGCATTTCAGGGTTGTTCCCTAGCGTTATACTTCAGGGACACTTGTCGCCCCCTGAAAGAGGGTACTTCATTTAGAGCTAAGATGTCTACCTGGAGTGCTGGTAATCTATATTTTTCTGATGCCGGCCTATGAAATCCCATAAAAAAAACCTTTCCCAACGTGACACCGGCCTCTTTAGACTCACCAAATCTTGAAGTCCCACCGGCCCCAGGAGTCCCACCAGCCCCCCAGCACCCATCGGCACTTTTATAGCCACCGGCACTTTTATAGCCACCGGCACTTTTATAGCCACCGGTCCCCCCACCATCCACAGGCCATCCTGCATTCACAGGCACTCCAGGCGGACACCGGCCTGTTTACGTTCAGGAGCTTCTCTGGGTTCACCGGCCCCAAAAGCATCCATCTGCTCCTAAAAACCCACCGGCCCCTAAAAGATCCCCCGGCTTCCAAACATCCATCTGTCTCACCCCATTCAAGAGTACGACCGAATTCCACCGGCACTCACAAATCCACCGCCATCAAAAAATCCACCGGCCCCATGACATCATTCGGCTCTCAAAAAATCACCGGCCTCATAAAATCCACCGGTCCCACGACTCAATTGGCGCTCTAGTAAAACTCATAATTTTGTGTGTAAAGTTTAGATATTGATTAAATGTAAAATGGCTGAATAAATTATCTCATGTAATTTTTGCCATTCCTAGGGTATAACTTTATACTTAGTGGGGTTTGGGCGGCCAGCCACAGATAAGCTATCCAGTATTGAATATTGTTGTAAATTTTCCCTCAATAAGGTCGTGTTTAACAATTTT
>NZ_JAMXEX010000052.1 GCF_025370775.1 Ancylothrix sp. D3o
AGCTAATTGTAACTTAATTTCCATATTTTACACCTCAGTTCCCTGCATTTGTTGGGATAACTCAGACGCTAATAACTCCATTTTATTCTTAATAAGGGTGACCATCTTTATGCGTTAAAGCCCATTCACCATTTGGCAATTGTGTTGCTTTGAGATCGTCGTTGGGAAATTCAACCTCATCTCCTTCAGAGCGGTCGCCAATTTCAAGATAAGTTACATTTTCCTGAGTTCGATTAATTAGTTGATGAGCAATACCTGTGTCGGCTTTAAATCCATAACAGTCACCAGGATGCAAAATGAATTCCTCTTCGCCTAGTACCAGCGTTGGGCTGCCTTCCAATATCAAGATAAATTCTTCTTGCTTTGAGTGGCTGTGAGCAAGTGCAGAAATTGCACCGGGGGAGAGGTGGGTTAAATTCACTCCAAAATTAGTCAACCCAAAATATTCTCCTAACTTTCGCTTTTGTCGTCCCTCAACAAGAGAAGCGAATGGTTCTGGGTATATTGTCTTACCGGGTGGTGCTGGAATCGATTTTGCTGAAATTGGCGGTTGCTTCATAACCCAACTTTACTTGTCATGTTAATTGTTTAACACTCCTCACACTTTTAAGGTGAAAATTTCTAGGTATCAAATTCGCCGTAACAAGGGTAGGATTTTTCCAACTTTAGCTCTTTTCAAGCTTTAAAGCCGGTGCGGCAGACGGTACTTAGTCACACATTGGTTCGTATAGCCCCGTCCACCGCCCCCTAGCAGATTGACCGACGCTGACAAATTCACCGGCCTAATAAAAACCACTACCCTCCTGACATCCATTGCCCCCATGACATCTATTGGCACCTCAATGGTGGCAAAGCCACTGGCCTCTAAAATCTGCTGGCCCTTGTATTTGAGAGGATAGTGACACCAGCAATTCGGGTTCAATTTAGCAAAGCTGTTAGATCCACCAAATAGCACAACTAAACTCTTACTGGGTACGGAACAGGAATTAGTTGTAATAAAAATTTACCCTATTGTAATTGTCTGGGCTTAATGCCCGTAGGGAGAAATTTGCTAGATGTCGTGGGGACATATTGTGGAGCGTGTCAACCTGGCAGGCAGATGCTAGTTTGGGGGTCATTTCAAATTAGAGGCCGGTGGTGTGTATTAGTTTAGGGGAGAGTCGAGGGCTCTGGGTAGTTTGACTATTAGTTCTGTGCCGGTGGGAGATAAAGCAGTGCTAGGCGTTACAATGCGGGGGCCGGTAATTAATATGTTTTTTTGGCCGGCGTGAGAGCCGATGGGAAGCCTTGGTTTCTCCCTTTTGTGTTGGATGCTGCGGGCCAATGCTAAAGTGAGAGATGAGATTGAAAAAGAGTTATTGTTACCAACAGTTAACATTTATACTAAAAGTCAAATGACTGAACAACTTAAAACTTTTTTACCTGCCATACTAGGATTAACTATTTCCGGTTTCTTGTTACTACAACGGCTAGGCGTTTTTAAATACTTGAAGAAAATCAACGACGAAAAGAGAATTCTTTGGCCCTCCTTATTTTTTTTGACATCTCCTTTCATCTTTTCGCTCGCCTTTAGTGTAACAAAAATCGGAAATTTTACAGAAATTAAAGGCATTAATTCAGTTATAACTATTTTAACGACAACTGCAAGCATTTATACTGCAAATTGGTTTTTGGATGGCTATAGAAAAAAGCAGAAACAGCAAGAAATTGCTAGGATACTTGTAACTAGCATCGAAGAACATTTGCGACATTTTAAAAATATTAAATTTCATTTAACAAGGAATCTATTGGTTTTAGAAAGAGATAAATTTATAGATAAAAATATTGTTTTCATCAAAAACAATGATTTATATAATTTAGCGTTAGAAGAAATAAAAATATTTCCATCTGAAAGGATTAGAGATATTACTCGGTATTCTACTGGACTAAAACATCTTATATATGAAGTTGAAAAGTTTTTAAAAAAAGAAGAAAATTCAGTGGAATTTATAAATTTAGACAAGAAAATTGATTCTAATCATCTTGATGCTGGCTTATGTTTAATGGGTTTAACTAAAGAGATTATGGGCGATGAAAAGTTATTTAATAAGTTCAAGGATTTGGTCAAATCGGGCTATCATACAATAAAGGGTATTTATGGAGAAGATAAATATATGGGTCCTGAGCTTACGGATTCTATGCAAAATATTGAAACAGCATTTGAAGAGTTTAGCATAGGTGATGAACTTAATAATTAATATAACTTTTGTAAAAGCTGGTGGTTCTGGATAGTTAGAGTAGTTGAGGAACAGCCAAGATACGCACTTTTCAAAGGTAGGGGCTAAAGTTTTCTAAAGAGATTATAGACTCACGCTTAATTCTTGCTCCTCAGAACACCGGCATCCTCCCCTCATCAAATCTCCCCGGCTTGCCAAATCAATACGCTATCCCCAACGGCTATGTGGTTGGCATAGCGTGTCACCAGCCAAGGCTTTTGCAGCCGTGTGCGGTGAATAATCGCTTTTTCCAGTTTCGGAAGAGAGTGGGGGGAAGGCAACATTTACCTTGACTCTACCTCTCAGCTATACCCCTATAAAGAAGAATTGAATCGGTTACTGCTTGAAAGTTATTAAAATTAATTAAAAATAAAGGTTTTTTAAGCAGTTCAGAAATTGCCAATAAATAATAGTTGGTGTGAACAATTGGGGATTTAGAGAGAGGGTTGGATTTGTGGTATTGTGCCGGTGTAGTTGGGGGCCGGTGTAGTTGGGGCTTGACCACAAATATTTAGAGTTTTAGTTTGCTGATGCAATGATGAAAGGATTCTTAGCGTATCTCGGCTTTACCCCATATTTGGTTTGTCGAAGAAGTCACCGGCAATCAGATTACGATTCGTGGTAAAGGAAAGCAAATTAATGTAGAACTGTGCGAAGTTGAAGTACCGGCGGGTGGCGAACAAAACGCGCAGCTAGAATTGCAAAGGTTAATAGATGAATCAGCGGCGCAAGTAGCCATCGCATTTTTATCAAGGACATCGAAAGGGGTACCGGTGGTGGAAATGTGAATTCATCCAGAAAGCCAAGAGGAAGAATCGCTTAATGGCCTTCTGTTACTAAAGCGAGTGGCGATTGTTAATCAGGAGACCATAGATTTTTGCTTAAACCGTGATGTGTTTGAGAGGGAAGCAAAATTCTGAAGTGGCGGGTCTAAGTTGAATTTGATTTGGCTGAAAGCCTGGTATCCCGTCAGCCTTATAACCCTTTTACTTTCTAAGTTCCTACTTATTATCCAAGGCTTTGCTAGGTTGGCTGTCGCTATGCCAGTTGCGTAAGACTTGAGATATATTTAGCTAAGTGATAAACTGCCGAAATAGCCGTAATTATTGAGCAATCCTGGAGTACCTCCCGACGATTTTCACAACATAGTAAGTTGGGACAAATTAAGCCTACAACAGCAAGAAAAGGCCCGATAAATATTCCTGAAAGAAGCACTATAGAAATGACTGCCAAAGCAGCAAGCATCCACATAAGAAATGTTCCACCTCCTACAAATATTAAAAAAAATATCGCAAAGAGAATATACGCATACACACAAGGCCGAGGCAATGTTTCATACAAAGTTTTTATACCTTCAGGTAGCTGGTAAAAATAGTCAGAGAAGAACTCCCAGTGGCCCTTCCAAGATTCAGAGATTTTCTTACAAAGTGCCATAGTTTTTCTCCTTTTTTGCTATATTTGCAAACCAAGTCAGCCATAAACGCCGGTACTGCTCGCCTCCCCAGTCCAATACCAGTTTACCCCTCTAACTGCCAGGGCTAACAGTTTGTGAGTGGGGGCACGAAAGTTGGGGTTGGCGGGATAGGTGTCGGGTCTGACAGTCGGGAGATGCGCTCGCCTCACTCTGCTTTATCCAGTTTCCCCCAAACCGTCTCGAACTGCTGCCAATCTTCCTCGGTCTCCAGTGGGTTCTGAGCGAGTCCCACCAACCGGGTCAAGAGCACGGCATCCCGAAGCGATTCCCCGCCGCTCTCATCAGCAGCCGTTCTAGGTTGGGGTCGTAGTCATCGGCGATGAGGGCCGCGTAGTCAGTGTCTAAGAGGTTGAGGGGTTCTGGGTTGGGCATAGTCTATGAGGTCCCTTTTTTTGGTAAAGCTTTATTTTTCTGTAACAATCTACTCCAAATTTTGAACCTTTTTTAGTTTAAAATCTTTCCAAAGATAGAGGGCTTGCTCTCAGACCTACTCAAAAAAACTAGCAAACAGCACTCCACTCAGAAAATAGCTATGTTAACATTCCAGAAGTTTTCAAAAAATGTTATGCGTTCGGTTTTACTCATTGGATTTACAATCTTATCGTTATTCTACTCTTTTTTAGATATTAATTATGCTTATGCACAAGGGATTAACATAAAGTTATTATCCGATAATTCTTTATTTAAGGCTGAATTTAATATTGATTCAATTGTTCGTATCGACAAAGGAATTGAAGCTAATCTTTATCAACATCAAACTGATCCATCTGAGAACTTACCCTTGGAAAAGAAGCTATTTAATCATGGTATAGACCAAGCAAAAAATGGAAACCATGAAAAAGCCATACAGTTTTATACAAAAGCCCTTCAGGTTAATCCTCTTTTTGCTAAAGCTTATTTAAATCGAGGATATGCTCGTTCTAAGCTGGACGAAATAGAAAATACTTTTGAAGACTATAATAAATCTATAGAAATCAGCCCTGATTTAGCAGTTGCTTACATTGCCCGAGGCAATCTTTATTTTGAACAAAAGGAAAATGAAAATGCTTTGGCAGATTTTGATACAGCAATTAATATCAACAACAATTATGAGGAGGCTTACTTTGGAAAAGGTTCTGTTTATTTAAAACTAGAACAATATGAAGACGCTATTAAAAATTTTTCTAAAGCTATTAGTTTAAATCCTCAATATATGGATGCTTATATTATGAGAGGATATGCTAAATCCTACTTAAAAGATTATAGAGGAGTGGTTGAAGATTCTACAAAAGCCATTAATTTAGATGCTAATCATCAAGAATATATTGCCTATAGTAACAGAGGTTTGGCTTTATCCTATTTAGAAGAAAACCAGAAAGCACTAAAAGACTTAAACGAATGTCTAAAAATTAATTCAGACTTTTTCATTGGTCACTATAACCGAGGGGAAGTTTTAAGAAGGTTAGGTAAATACAAGGAAGCGGTTGCTTCTTATGATAAAGCTTTACAGTATAATCCTGATGATTATGAAATTTTGAATAGTAGAGGAGATGCTTTACTAGATTTAGAAAAATATGAAGAAGCTATTGACTCTTACGACAAAGCTTTACGCTACAAACGCGATGATTATGCCACATGGGCTAATAGAGGATTTGCACTTAGCCAGTTAGAGAAATACAAAGAAGCCATTGATTCTTATGACGAAGCTTTAGATTATAATCCGAGCAGTGAAATAGTTTGGTTAAACAAAGGTAATGCTTTTTTAAAATTACACCAGTACAAAGAAGCTATTGATTCTTGCGATCATGCTCTGCGTTATCAGCCAAAATTCTATGGAGCTTGGGGAATTAGAGGAATTGCTTTTACTCAATTGGGAAAATATAAACAAGCACTTGATTCTTATGACAAACTGTTAGAGTATCAACCCGATGATAGTGCAGCGTGGTACTATAAAGCCTGCATTTATGGATTGCAAGGAAACTTATCTCAGGCTGTAGAGCATTTGAAGCAAGCCATTAAATTGGATCAAAAATGGAAAAAGGAAGCCAAGGATGATGAAGATTTTGATTTAATTCGCAACGAACCAGAATTCCAAGAATTGCTCTAATCTTAATCTCAGTTTACTTTGGGAGTGATAAGGAACCAAGCGCACCAACCCCCCAACGCAACAATCCCGCCAGAGCTAGTAAGTGCGGGATTTTCTATTATATCAGTTTTTAATAAAGAGCTGCGCGGCCTGAGTTAACGGGTGTTTGTTTTTTTTATGCTCCTAATTTACCGGACTCCTCTAGTCTGGCGAATCCATCCGGTGAGGTAACTTGAGTGGATATTCTCTACTCCCAACGAATTGGCGGCGGGAGAAGTTGGCCGGAATTGTGCCGGTGGGAACCGAGGTCACCGGGGCTGTTTGGGAGATTTATGGAGTTGCTTCTGCAATCAGCGGCAAAGCACCTTCCCGACAAGGATATGAAGGTTGTTTTACTCAGCAGAACTGGTTTGATTGCGGTCTCTTTGAATCCACTGGTAAACACTCATTTGGTAAACACTCATTCCCCATTTGTAAACTAAAAATTCATGGTAATCTAAAGAAAAATAGTTGTTCATAAAATTCGACTCTTTCAATTTTTTCAACAGCCATAAGCTTATTGGAATAGTAATGATGCCAATCATTAGTTCTGCAATAAACATATAAATTATAGCTCGACACATTAAATTAAATGCTAATCTAGCAAAAATGTATATCCAAAAAGGAAGCACAGCAATTAACAGAACTACTACAGCAATAGGGAAAAAAATAAGAATAACAGTTAACCAAAAAGTGGCTGTATTCATAAAGTTATTTTCGTTGTGTATAGATAGTAAAGTTATTCATGTCATCTTAACCCGCTCCCCCATCTGCCGCAACTGCAACTCAATCAGCTTAATCGCCATCAGTGAGGGGGTGGCATGACCACGCTCCCAGCGGTTGATGGTCTGGAAGGACACACCGAGACGAGCGGCCAACTTCTCCTGGGAGAGGTTCATGCGCTTGCGTAGGGTCTTGATGAGTTCAGGAATTTGCAAGGTGAAAGAAGTCATCGTTTTAGGATAATCCAAACAGACCGTATAACATTCTTGATATTGTCTTAAAATTTTCTGGCTTCCGGTTGTAATATTGAACAGTTCATACGATATTTATTGGCCGGTGATGCCAAGAAGGTCGCTAAAGTCCGTGATGCCGGTGCTGACAATAAGATCGCTAAAGTTCCCAAAGTCTCTGGATGCCGGTGGTGGCGGGGATGTCGGTGATGTACATTTTCTCTATGCCGGCCTGAAACAGCCATGAGTTTTAGCATTTCCAAGCGATACACCGGCCTGTTTACGTTCAAGAGCTTGCCTAGATTCACTAGCCCCCAAACATTCCACCGGCTTTCTTATATCCACCAGCACTGCCAGATTCACCGGCCCCTGAACATCCAAGGGCGCCACCGCAGAAATCGGTGTGTCAATGTAGTGTTTCAAGATCCAAGAACTCTATGACGTCCACATACCAATGAATCAAATCGGTTTTAAGTTGATTCTTAAGTGGCCTAATTTCATCAACTTAACAGGGCCAGTGATGCGATGGGTGTCTACTGAAGTGGCCATGAGTGTCGGTGGTATTGCGTAATTTGTTTATGTTTATTTGGGTGCCGGTGGGATACTGTATGGGCCGGTGTCCGCCTGGGGTGCCGATAATTTCCCCACAGAGGGGGGAGACTGGGTATCGACCCCGCAGCCACACCAATACCGCTCCTGAAATTATTGCTTTTTACGGACGAAGTGAAGAATTAAGAAACTGGGTATCAACCCCGCAGCGACACCAATACCCCCGTAAATCAATTGTTGTTGCAAGGTTCCTTCGTTGTCTCTAACGGAACGGGTGCTGTAGCTTCGTCCAGAGTAAATTTCTCGACTTCTTGTGGAATTACAAAACATATCTCCGGGGCTGCAACTTCGAGAATAACCTTGCCCCGGAATGCTCTCATAGAGAGTGTAGGGAATGGGAGAAGCGAGGGTTACTCCAACAATTCCTCCAATAATTGAGCAGACTACGATGGGGATGAATGCCTTCATATCGCTAATGTTTTTGATGCCGGTGAGTGTTAATTTAATTATGGTGGGGGATGGGCGAGCTTTTAGTTTTTCCTTTGCATAAAAATGCCAAGCTGGGCTGATTCTTGATTCATCATTTTGCCTTAACGACATTTTTCATTAGGAGATAACGACCAATCGTATAATTGAGGATCTTGCTGATTATTGTCCGTGATAATGTGTAACTTTTTGCCATATACATTAAAAAATGAGCCTGTACAAAATCCTTTTCCTGTACCAGAACAATCTCCAAATTCATGGTAATTAAGATTCCTAACCATTCGACTTGCTAACCCTCTTAATTCTCTTATTTGATAGGGATGCTTGTAGTCGAATTGCCATCCTGAGTCTAAAATAACTTCTCTTGCTTGGCTGTAAGGCATTCCCTGATATAAGCCCTTCGGTAATTCCTGCTCTGACTGACCTAACAAACATGATTCTTGGCTTGATAAAGTCCAATGATATAATCTAGGATCTCGTTCGTTATTGACAGTGATAATCCCTAAACTTTTACCATCTGAACCAATAAAAGAACCGCCACAAAATCCTCGGCCAGTTCCAGCACAATCTCCAAATTCATCATAACCTAGGCCGTTAACCATTCGACTTGTCAATCCAGATAATTCTCTGAAACGGGGACGTTCATAATCTATCAGCCATCCTGAATTGAGGATAAGCTCTCTGGCTTCGCTGTAAGGCATTCCCTGACGCAAACCAGTAGGAATTTCCTGCCCTATTCCAACCAACGGAAATAGCGCGAGATTAACAATGATTCCAATTCCAGATAAAAGTGCATACCGCATAGTATTTGCCCCTGCTATGAAGATAACTTATTATTCACGAATTTTTATTGGGATAGTTCCTATTCAGTGCCAATGATTTAGCAAACTGCCAAGTTGTTTAAGTAAGTTATGCTATTTTGTAGATTAATTAAATCATTATGTCTACTCCCCATCTTAATGGAATGGGTTGACCCCTGACGGGCGTAATATACTCAAACTCTTGAACTCTACCCTGAATTTGTCCAAAAGTTCTTATATAACCAGTGTGTTTTTTTGAATAGGTAACAGCTGCGATATTATCGCAACCCTGAATCAATTGATTGCTCATGGCCGTTAACATTTGCGTAGATGCCATTATATTATTAACAAGCTGACCGCTTCCTTCCCTTACCGTACCCAAAAGAATTATCAAGTGAATAGAGCGTCCCGCTGGTGCGCCGGCCTGCCATTCACGATAAATTTGTCTACCCTGAAACTCCACAGTTAGATAATTATTATTCTTAATTCTTGCTTTAACATTTTCTACTGCTGTATCACAAGAATTTTTAGATTGTTTTACTCCCTGGGTAAGAGATTGAGCTTGAGAGGGGCTGAGTGATAAACAGAATGTGGTAAATATCACACTCGAAGCTAAAATAGTCTCAATAATTTTCTTCATACCTTTTGTCTTGATTGTAAAGAGTATTTTTGGAGGGTTAGTCAACTGATCGCCCGATTGAAATCCGCTAAAGTACGAGTGATATTACCCTAACAAATAGATTTTAGCCATTGTGTTAAACTAATAATATCGCTATTTCCTTCTATTAATATTGTTTTATGTTTTGGCTCTTTGTCTATGTCTAATGCTGTATTGGGCATGGAGCTACTTTCTCTCTTATCATGCTTACATTCCTTTGGATTCTGAACTGCTGTCTCTCCACCTTGATTTTTTATTGCCTTTAACCCATACGCCCCATCTCCATCACACCCACATAAAATTAGACCCGCAATTGTTAAATCTTTTATCTTTGTTTTTACATCTGCAAGTTCCATCATAATTTTATCGATACAAGGCATATATAGTCTCTCATTATTGCCTGCATCAGATTCGTTCTGTTCCCACCATTGATCAAGTTTTTTCAGCCAAGATTGTGGCTGTAATACTTGAAGCATTACCTGACCATTTTGTTCGAGACAATCAGCATACATAAATTCATGTTCTTCAACAGAGGATGGATCTGGCAGAATGTACAGAGTATTTGTATTGATTGAATAATGGCCTATTTGGTCTACAAAAGAAACATTAGCTCCCAGCCACTCGTTCTGTATTTTCTTACATATTGCTGCTTTATCTTCGCTAAGTTTAAAATATAAATGATTAACGAATATTATAGCATTACGCGCATACGTTAGGACAATTTTTAAAAGCAGAATCCACACATTCTTGCAGAGTTTCAAACTCTTTT